>CAZGMH010000186.1:0-3951 GCA_964526765.1 uncultured Eubacterium sp. | reverse complement strand
ACAGGACGGACATATAAGCCAGACATATAAACCAACAAATAAGATGACATATAAAAAGGAGGAAATATGAATAACAGAACGGATATTTTAGATTTGCGGACTGCCCTGGAGGTTTTGAGAAGCATGGAGGGACAGTTGGTGGAAACGGATGTGGAGGTTCGGCCGGAGGCTGAACTGTCCGGCGTTTACCGCTATGTCGGGGCGGGCGGAACGGTGATGCGCCCGACAAAAGTAAATGGGCCGGCAATGATTTTTAAAAATGTAAAGGGGCATCCTGACGCAAGCGTGGTAATCGGGCTTCTTGCCAGCCGGGAGAGGGTTGGCATTTTGCTTGGCTGTGAAAAAGAAAATCTGGGGAAGCTGCTCTGTGAGTGCGCGAAGAATCCGATCATGCCGGTGGTGACGGAGGAGAGCGCCCCGTGCCAGGAGGTTATTTACAGGGCCGAAGACCCGGAATTTGACCTTTTTAAATTAATTCCGGCGCCCACTAATACGCCGGTTGACGCAGGCCCGTATATCACAATGGGAATGTGTTATGCGACCCATCCTGATACCGGGCTGTCCGATGTGACGATTCATCGGATGTGTATTCAGTCAAAGGATGAATTGTCCATCTTTCTCCAGCCGGGAAGCCGTCATATCGGCGCTATGGCGGATAGGGCGGCAGAATTGAACCGGCCGTTACCAATCTCAATTTCCATAGGGGTGGACCCGGCGATAGAGATAGGCTCCTGTTTTGAGCCGCCGACAACGCCCCTGGGATTTAATGAGCTGTCAATTGCGGGGGCGCTTCGCCGGCAGCCGGTGAAGCTGCACAAATGTGTATCCATCCGTGAGAATGCGATTGCGAATGCGGAATATGTCATCGAGGGGGAAATTCTGCCGGGCGTCAAGGTTGTGGAAGATCAAAATTCCCATACGGGATTTGCAATGCCGGAGTTTCCGGGATACAATGGCCGCGCGTCAGATGAGTGCCGGCTGATTAAGGTGAAAGCAGTAACGACAAGGAAGCATCCGATTATGCAGACGGTAATCGGCCCATCTGAGGAACATGTCAATCTGGCGGGCATTCCGACCGAGGCAAGTATCTATCATATGATTGAAAAAGCGCTTCCGGGGAAAGTGACGAATGTGTATGCGCATCCGTCGGGAGGCGGCAAATATATGGCTGTTCTTCAATGCAAAAAGACGGTTCATACCGATGAGGGCAAGCAGCGTCAGGCAGCCCTTTTGGCATTTTCGGCATTCCCGGAATTGAAACATGTCATTCTGGTGGATGAGGATGTGGATATTTTTGACAGTAATGATGTGCTGTGGGCAATGAATACGAGGTTCCAGGGAGACCGGGACATTATTACGATTCCCGGCGTGAGATGCCATCCGTTAGACCCAAGCTCCACCCCGGAGTATGCGCCTTCCATTTTGGACAGGGGGATTAGCTGCAAGACAATTTTTGACTGTACGGCGCCCTTCCATTTGAAGGAGCATTTTGTGCGCGCGCAGTTTATGGAAGTGGATCCAGACCGGTGGCTTTGAATAAATTTTACATGGATTTTACATAAAAAATAAATGGTTTTTACTCTTGATAGCTACAATGAACCTGATATATAATGGGTTCTGCACAATGAGGAGTAAAAATATGATTTATGTGGTAGAAGATGATAAAAATATTCAGGAAATTGAATGTTTTGCACTGAAAAATGCCGGATATGAGGCCGTGGGATTTGATATGGCGAAGGATTTTTATCAGGCATTGGATAAAAAACTGCCCGAATTAATCCTGCTGGATATTATGCTTCCTGATGAGGACGGACTGCAGGTTTTGCGAAAATTGCGGATGAATAAAACGACGGTGTTGATTCCCGTTATCATGGTAACTGCAAAAACGACAGAGATTGACAAGGTGAAAGGGCTTGATATGGGGGCGGATGACTACCTCACAAAGCCTTTTGGCGTGATGGAGCTGATTTCAAGGGTAAAGGCGCTGCTTCGGCGGAGCGTTTCTGTCAGGCAGAAGGAAGTATATGAGTTTGAAGATATTTGCCTGAATGACAGCAGACATGAGGTATATGCCGGGCAGAATAAGTGCGATCTGACTTATAAGGAATATGAGCTTTTGAAATATCTTCTTGTGAATGCGGGGCTTGTGCTGACCAGGGACCGGATTATGGAGGAAATCTGGGGAACGGATTTTACCGGAGAATCGAGAACCCTGGATATGCACATCAAGACTCTGCGGCAAAAGCTGGGGGCGTCGGGAAAGCTGATACAGACTGTAAGGAATGTTGGATACAGCCTGAATCACATACGGAATTAGAGGCATATTATGAAAAGGAAGATTAACAGGAATTTGCTGGGAATTGCAAGTCTTGCAATTTTTCTCACCCTGGGACTTACAATGACTGTCTGCTTTCAATTGATACAGAAACAGATTATAGAGGATTTGCGCACCCATGTGCATATTCTCAACAGTTCAGAGTATGTATTGCAGAATCTGGAAGAAAATTATGATCCGGCGCAGGATCAGCTTCGGATTACCGTGGTGAGCAGGGAAGGGGACGTGCTGTATGAAAGCGGGGCGGATGCAAAGAGCATGGAAAACCATCTTGCGCGGCCGGAGATCCAGGATGCCCAGAGAACCGGAGCGGGGAAGGCTGTCCGCAGGTCGGATACGATAGGAACGGTTACTTTTTATTATGCAGAGAGCCAGGAGAATGGAAATATCATTCGTGTTGCAAGGGATTTTTCTTATTTTACGAAAGTGTTTACTTACCTGATACCCGAAATTGTATCCGTGTTTGCAGGAATTTTTGCCCTGTGCATCGTTTTAGGGCATTACATGACGAAACGTTTTATTCAGCCGATCGAGACGCTTGCCAGGGATATCGGACAGCCGGAAGAAATACAGACTTATCCGGAGATACAGCCTTTTATCGAGACCATCAATGAGCAGCACAAAGCCATGAAGCACAGTGCAAAGCTCCGGCAGGAATTTACGGCGAATGTTTCCCATGAACTGAAAACACCGCTGACGTCTGTTTCCGGTTATGCGGAGCTGATTGAGGCGGGAATTGCGACCGGGGATGATACGATCCGGTTTGCAGGTGAGATACACAAAAATTCCAAGCGGCTTTTAAATCTGATTAATGATATTCTGCGCCTGTCCCAGTTGGATTCCGTGGAGGATTATCTGGACACGGAGCAGGTGGATTTGTATGAAATGGCATTGAATTGCCGGGATATGCTTGAGATGCAGGCAAAGAAGAACCGGGTTGCGGTGAAAGTAAAAGGAAGTTCCTGCAGGCTGCAGGCAAACCGTCAGATGATGGAAGAGCTGATTTTTAACCTCTGTGACAATGCCATCCGCTACAATCATCCCGGAGGAGAGGCGCTTTTAACTGTCGGGGAGGAAAATAAGAAAGTCTTTTTATGTGTAAAAGATACGGGAATAGGAATTCCTGAAAAGGACAGGGAACGGATTTTTGAGCGGTTTTACCGGGTTGATAAGAGCCGTTCGAAGCAGACCGGGGGAACCGGGCTGGGACTGGCAATTGTGAAACATATCGCGGCGCTCCACAATGCCCGGATATCGGTTCAGAGCGAATTGGGCGCCGGAACAGAAATAAAAATTGAATTTCCCGGACAAAGTGATATCCCCGCCGGAAAATAAAATTGCCGCGGGTAAGATTTATCATGCCTTCACAAAAAACGGAAATTTCAGGATTGGTTTTTCAGAAACTATATAATCCATGTTTTTTCAATGTTCGAGCAAGCAAAGCCGGAACAGTACGTGTGCGGGGGGACATATTTTCGAGGAGCTTTTGTGCCGCTCTTACAGACTGCATTTCACAATACTGAAAATCTGCGGGTCATCAGCCGCACGAAAAATAAAATACAATTGCAGGAAACACATGCTGCCTTCGGCAGCACGAAAAAACAAGCCTGTATCTG
>CAZGMH010000185.1:0-3981 GCA_964526765.1 uncultured Eubacterium sp. | reverse complement strand
ATTCTTATAAATACATCATCATTCTTATAAATACACTATTATTCTTATAAATACACCATTATTCTGAACTTTAAGCAAATCTGCCGCAGCATTGTTTGTATTTTTTGCCGCTTCCGCACGGGCACGGATCATTCGGATATACCTTTTGTGCCTCCCGCTTCTTCGGAGCCTTCTGGACGGAATTATCCTTGTTCGTTCCGGTCACTTTTGCAACCTCCTCACGCTCTACCTTCTGCTCAATGCGGACATGATACAGCAAGCGCAGCGTTTCTTCCTGGATATTGGCAGTCATATCATCAAACATTTCAAAGCCCGCCATCTTATATTCAACAAGGGGATCTCTCTGTCCATATGCCTGCAGGCCAATACCTTCGCGAAGGATTTCCATATCATCAATATGATCCATCCATTTCCGGTCAATTGATTTCAACAGAACCACACGCTCCAGCTCACGAATCATCTCCTCCTCAGGGAACTCAGCCTCTTTTTCCTCATACAGCTTCACCGCACGCTCCTTGAGCATGTGTTTCAGCTCATTTTTATTCAGGCTTTGAACCTCGTCATTGGTCAGAGGCTTCAACGGAATTACCGGAATCAAAAGTTCATTCATTTCCTCGACATCCCATGTCTTTCCGCCATTTTCATCATCTGCCACACAGGTATCCACCGTGTTCTCTACCCGGTCCGTAATCATCTTGTAGATCGCACTGCGCATATTTTCTCCATCCAGTACGCGGCGGCGCTCTCCGTAGATAATCTCCCTCTGGTCATTCATAACCTGATCATACTCCAACAGATTCTTACGGATGCCAAAGTTATTTCCTTCTATCTTCTTCTGTGCCTTCTCAATCGCGCCGGAAAGCATCTTATGCTCAATCTGCTCTCCCTCCGGCACGCCGAGTGCATTGAACATATTGATCAATTTTTCAGAGCCGAACAGACGCATCAGGTCATCTTCCAGTGAAATATAAAACCGGGATTCTCCCGGATCGCCCTGACGTCCGGAACGCCCGCGGAGCTGGTTATCAATACGCCTCGATTCATGACGCTCCGTGCCGATAATCTTCAAACCTCCGGCAGCCCTGGATTCCTCATCCAATTTAATATCCGTACCACGTCCCGCCATATTCGTCGCAATCGTTACCGCGCCATGTACTCCCGCCTGGGCCACAATCTCTGCCTCCAGCTCGTGAAACTTTGCATTCAACACATTGTGCTGAATCCCTTCTTTTTTCAGCATTTTACTCAAAAGCTCGGATGTCTCGATTGTAATTGTACCTACCAGTACAGGCTGTCCCGTTGCATGGGTGCGCACAATTTCATCCACAACCGCCCGGAATTTTTCAGCCTTGGTTTTATAAACGGCATCCTCCCTGTCCACACGCGCAATCGGCCTGTTGGTTGGAATCTCAATAACATCCATACCGTAAATATCACGGAACTCCTTTTCCTCGGTCAGCGCCGTACCGGTCATGCCGGCTTTCTTTGTATATTTGTTAAAGAAATTCTGGAATGTGATCGTCGCAAGGGTCTTGCTCTCCCGTTTTACTTTTACATGCTCTTTTGCCTCAATCGCCTGATGCAGACCATCGGAATAACGGCGTCCCGGCATGATACGTCCGGTAAACTCATCCACAATCAAAATCTGGTCGTCTGCAACGACATAATCCTGATCTTTATGCATCAGATTGTGCGCCCGGAGCGCAAGAATAATATTGTGCTGAATTTCCAGGTTTTCCGCATCTGCAAGATTGTCTATCTTAAAGAATTTCTCTACTTTTTCCACACCGTCCTGCGTCAGATTAATAACCTTATCTTTTTCATTTACAATAAAATCACCGGTCTCCTCGATCTCAATGCCCATGATGGCATCCATCTTGGAAAATTCCTGGCTCGCCTCTCCGCGTTTCAGCTGCCGAGCCAAAATGTCACACGCTTCGTAAAGCTTCGTAGATTTGCCGCTCTGACCGGATATAATCAATGGTGTACGCGCCTCATCAATCAATACGGAGTCAACCTCATCAATAATGGCATAATGAAGGTCACGCTGGACAAGCTGCTCTTTATAAATGACCATGTTGTCACGAAGGTAATCAAAACCAAGCTCATTATTTGTCACATAGGTAATATCACATGCATATGCTTTCTTGCGGTCGTCATGCTCCATGTCATTTAATACCACACCGACTGTCAGACCCAGAAATTCGTGCACCTTTCCCATCCACTCCGCATCACGCTTTGCCAGATAGTCATTGACCGTTACAATGTGAACCCCTTTTCCTTCCAGCGCATTCAAATATGCCGGCGCGGTAGAAACAAGAGTCTTGCCTTCACCTGTTTTCATCTCGGAAATACGTCCCTGATGGAGTACGATACCACCGATTAACTGTACCCGGTAATGCTCCATCCCAAGTACCCTTCTTGCAGCCTCCCGGACTGTTGCAAATGCTTCCGGAAGCAAATCATCCAGGGTCTCTCCGTTCGCCAGGCGTTCTTTATATTCTTTTGTCTTATTTCTCAGCTCCTCATCCGACAATTCCAGCATCTGCGGGCGAAGATTTTCAATTTTATCCACAGTTGCATTGACCATCTTCAACTCACGCTCACTGTGGGTTCCAAAGATTTTTTCTATTATACTCATGAATTTCTCCTGTACATTTCTTTTTATAACGTTTCTTTTTATAACATTTCTTTTTATGACAATACTTACTATTACCGCTCATACTGTACTATTCTACCACTTTATGAGATTTGAGACAATACACAAAGCAGTGAACGAATTATGAACTTTTTATAAACGTGGATTTTATTGTTAAAGTGTGGTAGAGTAATGGGAAAAGCCCTGACATCCAAACATATGCGGGGCAAAACATACCAAAAAAATAAAAAAGGAGGATTTTTATGAGCTATTTATACAAAACCCGCGGTACCTGTTCCACTTTCATCGAGGTGGAGCTGGACGGCAATATTGTAAAAAACGTAAAATTCACCGGAGGATGCAACGGCAATTTAAAAGCCATTCCAAAACTTGTGGAAGGATTGACTGTCGAGCAGGTTGAGGAAAAATTATCGGGTATTTCCTGCTCCGGACGCCCTACTTCCTGCGGCGACCAGCTTGCCAAAGCCTGCCGCGCAGCTTACGAAGCACAAAACTGACATGATTTTTATAAGAGAAACGACAGTGGAATTTCTATATCCGGATAGACTGCCGTTTCTCTTTTTTGTTTTTCAGAATATTCAGACAATTATTAATATTTTTAATTTTAATCTATTTATTTTTAAATTTTTAAAAAATTTTCTATTTTTAGTGTTGACAAATACGTTTTTATCAGTTAGAATAAAGTCAACAAAAAACAGGACACCAAAGTTCCTAAATAAAAATCTACAGAAAGCGAGGTACAGACCACCAGAAACTTAAACTAAATCTCAAAAACAATATTATGAACAGGAGGTACGGACCAATCTACATTTAAATTTAAAATCGGATAAACTATATTTTTTACGAGGTATACTCCAATGAACAATTAATTGAATTGTAAATTAATTTTTCGAAATGAGGTAAAATCCAATGTACTAAAGGATAGATGGTCGATCAAATTTAAGAATTGGAGGTACGGACCACCGAAAACAGAAGTCATCGAGTTTTTTCTTTTACGGTAATCAAAACCATGATGCGTTACCACAGTGACAAAGGATACAAATCAAGATTCAGACGGCATCGTTCATATATGAATCGGATTTAATAAATATCATTGGAAAAATGAGATTCAAGAGTGTAACTGAAAAAATTCAAAGGGAATCAACAACTGAATAAGCAACTGAAAATTGAATATGGAACATAGCAATAAATCATAAAGATTACAGGAGGGAATAACCCTTGGAGAGCATATGTTAAAAAGGCTGTATTGATAAAAATATCGGTGCAGCCTTTTTTATTGTCCGCTCCGCTTCTTCCGGTAAACCATAAAAAATCATTGACAT
>CAZGMH010000184.1:0-3988 GCA_964526765.1 uncultured Eubacterium sp. | reverse complement strand
ATTTCTCCGTGGATAATTGTGGTAATCAGGCTCATATCATTGTCATATTCTTCTTCCGAAGTTTCCGGAATCACGATATCTGAAGGTTCGATCCGAACGGTCATATCTCCAAGCGTCAACGTGGCTGCTTCTGTAAGCCGCTCTGCTGAAAGATGATGTTCAGACAAAGTGTTTATAAAATTTTCATAAGCGGTTCCTGTCCCTTCGTAGTTCGGAATTAAAATGCGATCAATTTTTATCTGTTCCAATACAGCCGGCACGCCGCCCACATGGTCTTTGTCAAAGTGCGTGACGATCAGGACATCTACCTCTTGAATCCCGGCATTTTGCAGAAATGTCACGACATCCTGTCCGTCATCCTCTTCTCCGCAATCAATCACCATGCAGGAATTCCCACACTGAAAAATGCTTGCATCTGCTTTTCCCGCTTTCAGAATATCAACTGTCAAAGCGGATATCCCGTTGTCTCCGCAGCCGGAAAACAAGAAAGAAATCCCGAGAAGCAAAAAGAGCGTTTTTGCCAGATGCCTTCGGTTGGATCGGATTTTCCGGCCATTTTTACTCGTTATCGGCTTATACATAAGAATACCACCCCTCGTCAAATTTAGGGCATCTGAAAATCCTCAGGGATCAAATCCCGGGTCGTCTGTATGGACAGGTCCGTGGCAGCAATCTTATCAGCACAGCATTTCAGTTCACGGCGAATCAAATTCCTGTGCGGGAGGTTTTGTATGCAGCGGATTGGTTTTTGCTTGTTGCCTGTTTTTTTATATTGTTCGGTCAGCTGATTTAGCATCCGTTCTGTTTCCTGCAGACTTGGAAAAATGTACCGTAAAATTCTTCTGGTGTTAAAACGAAAATCCTCTTTTCCCAGTTTTCCTTATGTGGTTGCCCGTTTTGGAAAACTGTTGAAAAAGGCGGCAAATCAGCCGGGAAGGGTGACGGAAACTAAAAGGGAAGAAGGATCCGGCATGCTTGCCTTTATCGTCCCTTTATGTGCGGTCACAATCGCTTTGGCAATGGATAAGCCGATACCAAATCCGCCGGTTTCCGTATTGCGGGACTTGTCCGTCCGGTAAAACCGATCAAATAGATGCGTCAGCTGCTCAGGCGGGATTGGCGCAGAAGTGTTTTGCACTTCCAGCCGAAGTACATTGCCCTTTCGGTATAGGGAAAGCAAAATTTGGCCTTTCTCTCCGGAATATTTGACGGCATTATCCAGCAGGATCGATGTCAGCTGGTGAAAAGCCTTGGCGTCGCCATAGAAAGAGAGCATGGGCTGGATTTTCAGCTCCAGTGTCCTGTCCCAGGTCATTGCCAGTGTCTGGAAAGACTGTGCGGCCTCAGCAACCACATCCGAAATCGGAAAGTCCACCATCTGCAGATGATTGTCAGTCTCTTCCATGCGGGAAAGATATACCAGAGCATTCGTCATGTCGGTCAGGCGCTTTGTTTGTTGTTGGATATCCTGGAGCCATTCATTTTCTCCCGCAAATTCTGTTTCCAAAATATCCACATCAGCATCAATAATAGTGAGCGGCGTTTTCAGCTCATGTCCCGCGTCGGTGATAAAAAGTTTCTGCTTTTCATAATTTTCCGCAAAGGGCCTCATAATGCGTTTTGACAGGATGACGATCAAAACGAAAACAACCGCAAACCCCGCCAGGTTGATCCAGATATTCGTCCACATAAAAGAATAGAAATCGTCCAGCTTTCGGCCGCAGTCCAAAAAGATAATCAGGCTTCCCGTTTTATCGCTTCGGACTGCGTAACGGTAATCGTCAAGAAATCCGGATTCTTTTCCGGCCCAAACCGTTTTCGCATAGGAAATCGCTGTTTCCGTATCCACCGCCGCAATCTTTCCAGTATTCGCGTAAACGACGTCTCCTTCTGTATCCAGACATACGGTAAAATACCGGGTTTCATAAGGAAGCTCTTTGGAAAAGTGATGATCCTTCCCCAAATCGTCAAACTTGTCGGTGCCTGGAAACGCGCCCCGGTTATCAGCCAAAATGTCAATCATCGTATCGGAATAGGTGACGACAGCGCGGTAATTGATCAGATCGACAATTACCATAATGACCGCGAGAATGATAAAAAGCAGAGTCGTGGACAACACCACAAATTTAATACGCAGCTTTTGTATCATGGCAGTTCCTCCAATGAAAAGCCCACATTTCTGGCTGATTTAATCTGGATGTTCGCATGGAGCGCCGCCAGTTTTTTTCTGAGGTAGGAGATATATACCCAGACTACGTTGACTTCTACCTCTGCGTCGTAACCCCAGATTTTCTCCATGAACCGTTCCGTTGAAATAAGGTGATGCGGATTAGAGATTAAACTTTCCATCATCTGGAATTCCTTGTTTGCCAGCCGAAAATTTCCGGTTGGCGATGACATTTCGAACGTTGCTCGGTCCAGTGTAATATTTCCGAATTGAAGCTGGGAATCTGTCTGTGCGGTTTGAACCCGGGTCATTGCCCGGATTCTGGCCAGGAGTTCTTTAGTACTGAACGGCTTGGTCAGATAATCGTTGGCGCCGCTGTCAAGTCCAAGCACCTTGTCGTCAATCTCGGACCTTGCCGTCAACATCAGAATTGGGATTAGGCTTCCTTTTTCACGTATTTTTTTCAAGACGGTGATTCCGTCCATTTTCGGCATCATGATATCCAAAACAGCGCCGTCATAGTTCCCGCTTTCCAGATAATCTAATGCGTCCGCACCGTTATAGACTGCATCAACCGAATAATTGTTTTTCTCTAATAGAAACTTGACTGCTCTTGATAATGATTTTTCATCTTCCGCAAGCAGTAGCCGCATCACTTATCATCTCCTTCTTCCGCTTTTTTACTTTCATCATAACGGTTGAACATTAACTGGGATTAAAAATCCGCCACAATCTTGCGATCCTTTCTTCCAGTATTATTATACTACAGGCAGGACATTCAATCAATCAGATAATCCATAGCTCACTTTTAACTTGAATTAAGCTTCGCCCTCTACAATAGACTTTACAGAACACAAAGGAGGTCCGGTTTATGAGTTATCAAGCAATTTTTAAACGATATGAACTCAAATATTTTCTCACCCACCGGCAGCAGGAAGAGCTTCTAACCGTGATGGCGCCATACATGAGATTAGATGATTATGGGCATACCGTCATCCGCAATATTTACTTTGACACAGAAACATATCGACTGATCCGGCATTCCCTGGAGAAACCGGTTTACAAGGAAAAGCTGCGGATCCGCAGTTACCGGAAAGCGGATCAGAACAGTGAGGTTTTTGTCGAATTGAAGAAAAAATTCAAGTCTGTTGTATATAAGAGGCGTGTCGCGCTTCCGGAGCATGAAGCGCTTGACTGGCTGTGCGGCGGCAGTTTTTGCCCGGAAGATTCGCAGATTGTAGAAGAAATCGAATACTTCCGAACTTACTACCGCACCTTGCATCCCGCCTGTTTTCTGAGTTACGAACGGGACGCCTTTTATTCTCTCGGCGGAGACGATTTTCGGGTAACGTTTGACAGCAACATCGTCAGCAGGAAAAAGGATCTGTCTTTGGAGACTGATGTTTGGGGTACCCCGCTGCTTGAACCGGGCCAGATATTGATGGAGATCAAAACCCCAGGCGGTATTCCCCTGTGGATGACAGATTTCCTTACAAGAAATCACATCTACAAAACCTCTTTCTCAAAATATGGCGAGGCTTATTGCCGGGAAATTGCAGAAAAAAAGTTTGGAGGACGATTGTATGCTTAATAATATTTTCAAAGGTATTTTTGATACAGATATGACCAGAGTAATCTCGGTCAGCGAATTTTTGCTTTGTGTGGGATGCTCCCTGGTGATTGGCCTTATTCTTGCTTTTGCTTATATGTACCACACAAAATACACTAAAAGCTTTGTCGCCACATTGGCCCTGCTGCCCGCAGTTGTCTGCGTGGTCATCATGATGGTCAACGGCAACGTGGGGACCGGCGTGGCGGTAG
>CAZGMH010000183.1:0-4001 GCA_964526765.1 uncultured Eubacterium sp. | reverse complement strand
TTCTATTCTTCAATCGCTCCCTCTGTCTCCAGATAGGTTCTCTGCAAAAGCTCCATCTCCTGCTCTGTCGCCTGCCAATATCCTCTATTGTGCGCTTCTGCCAGACGGTTCAGCATATTCAGATATGCCCAGCGATTGCTCCTTTGCATCCGGGTCTTCCTATCCTCATCCTCCACATAACATTTTTCCAGCTCGGAAAATATTCTGCTGTCAATCTGATTTGTGGTCGCAGTCAGTCCGATGACGTTTTCAAAACGCTTTGCGATCTGTTGGACTCCATGATAGTCATGACGCATCATACCCTCAATCCAGCGTGGATTTAACAGACGGGTGCGGATTCCTTTCTCTATGGAGGAACGGACGTCCTGCGTCCGTATCCGATCCCCGGCAGTATCCGCCACATACATAGCCGCTTTACATCCCCGCACATTTTCCACAGCCTTTGCCAGACCGCCGTAAAACTCATAATAATGATCCAAATCTACCAGCTCATATTCTACGTTGTTGCGCACCTGGGACATCATCTCCACATTCCGATAGTTTAAGTCCAGAAGATCCCGAACCTGTTCTCCCCGTTTTGTACCGGAATACACGTAAGAAAGACTGTCTGTAAAATTCACTGCCAGTTCTTCCTCATCAGACCAGGAGCCTTTGCGAATCTGATTGGTAAGGGATGTCCCGTACTCCCCGGCTTTCGGTCCGAAGATTCGGCTGCGGGCAAACTCTCTCGCCTCCCCGGGGGAATAGCCGCGGCCGAGCAGTTCATCATAGATACGTCTGGTATTTTCCGCAAACCCGCTCTGCTCATCAGTCTCATCCAGCGCATCCAGTTTGCGGAATATCTCATTAAAATTGTCCAGCAGATTCGGGTACATATCCCGGAAAAATCCGCAGATATGAATTGTCACATCTATGCGTCTTCGTTGTAATTCCTCTGTGGGTATAATCTCAAAACGGGTATCAAAGCTGCCCTCAAACTGACGCATCCGGATTCCAAGATAATACATAATCTGGCCAATTGTTTCCCCCTGTGTTTTGGAGGTTTCCAATCCCCAGAGTATAACCGCCGTGGAATCCGGTTCCCGCCCCTTTTCCCTGAGATAGCGTTCCAATGTCTGACGCGCAATTTCCTGCCCCCGCGAAAAGGCGGTCTTTGTCGGCACAAGCCGCGGGTCAAACTGCACCAGATTACATCCGGGAACGCGCAAATCGGGATTTTTTAATATATCTCCACCCGGAGCCGCCGCCAGATACTCCCCGCGAAGCGCCGAAAGCATGCCCTCTGTCTCCTCCTTCTGCAAAATGTGCAGTCCATCCGGGATGAGGGACGTTTCATATTCGTACAATTCCCCGTCCAGTTCATCCAGTTTTTCCGTTAATCCGGTTTCTATACCCGGCTCTTTCAATTCTTCCTCCAACTTATGTTTCCCGCCCGGCTCCTCCAATTTTTCCGTCAATTCATGTTTCCCGCCCGGCTCCTCCAATTTTTCCGTCAAGCCAAGCTCTCCCGCCAGTTCCTCTATGTTTCTCAGAATATCGCCGCTGCGCTGCGGTGCAAGCTGCAGACTTTCCCGATACTCGGCAATCATTTCCTTCAATTTCTGATATTCGCCATACAGCCCGCCCGGCACAAACGCCGGGGGCTGATAACTGACAAGAACCGCATGGCTGCGCCTCTTTGCCGTCATTGCTTCAGAGGGATTTCCCATATAATAAAAATAGAAATGCGGAATATTGTCCGTAAGTTTGTCCGGCCAGCAGCTCCCCATCATACCGTTGTCTTTTCCCGGCAGAAATTCCAATGTCCCATGCGTTCCCACATGAATCACCGCATCCGCCTGATATTCCCGGGTAATCCACCGGTAAAACGCCTGATATTCCTTTGGCGGGGCAAGGTTTTTGTCATGGTAGCTGCTTTCCGCATCCTGCCCTTCCTCCTGCTGCGTCCGGCACGGCTGCAGACCGATAAACACATTTTTGTTTTGGATACCGTTCACCGGGTAAGTTCTGCCCTCCAGCGTATAACTCTGCGCCGCTTTTTTCCCATCGGACCATTCCGGCTCATTGCATGCTCCGCCGCCGAAATATTCTTTGAGCTGCC
The DNA here is from genome assembly GCA_964526765.1 of uncultured Eubacterium sp. GTDB lineage: Bacteria > Bacillota > Clostridia > Lachnospirales > Lachnospiraceae > Eubacterium_I. Next base: position 1,900 of record CAZGMH010000183.1, on the reverse strand, counting down.
GCGCTTCGAGCCTCTCCGTACAGTAGCCGTTCTGCCGCAATGCCTCCAGAAAGACCTCCACAGATGCAAATGTATCCAGAAAGGCTCCTCCAAATAGATTGTCCTCTCCCGGAGGGTAATTATAGCAGACAACCGCCAGCTTCTTTTCGGAATTGGGCTTTTTGCGGAGGCTGATATAGCCCATTACTCTGCTGCAAAGACTGTCTATGCGTTCGTCAAGCGGCCCGATTTTTGTAATATCAAGCTGTTCCTCCTCCAGATATTCGCTCTGCTCCATAATCCCCACAGGATAAGTAAGTATGCCGCCATCCAGCTCCGGCAGCATAATACTGATCAGAAATTCACCCGGACTGACCGCATTTTCGTACTCCCACTCCTGCTTCCCGGTTTTGGTCAGACAGAAAGGTTTAAAATAGGGCGCGTTGACCTTTTTCAATATCTTCACCGCTCCGTCCGCGTCTCCGCCCATAGGACCTGCGCCCAGCCGAAACGGCATAAAATTGACGACCGCATCCACCGGTTTTTCATTTTCCGTCAGGTAAGCTTCCAGCTTTGGCAGGTCTTTATCCTCGTTCTGGGAAAAAGCAATAGGAAGCACATTAGCGGTTTTTGACAGCTTCCGATAAACCTCGCTGACTACCCCAAGAAAATCATTTGGATAACTATGCCCGTAAAAGAGCAGGGCAATCAAAGGTTTTTCCCTGTCATACCCGTTCTTTTTCCACCAGGTCTTTAACTGTTCCATGCATTCTGCAGTCTGCGGATGTTTGAGATAAATCCCGTATCGCATGCTGCATGGCTTTTCTTTCGGAAGCTCTTTCATCCCGCCGTAACCACGCAGAAGCAGGTACATAAAGGAATAGATATCCTCCTGCTGCGCCTGCTGCCAGTAATCAATCAAAAGAAACAGATTTTTCATATCCTTCATCATGCCAAAGGGGGCGACGCTTCCCATCATGAGCGCCATGCGGCGCATCGTATGCATCATTTTTGCCGCATTCTTTTTCGGCTTTTCCTTCGCAGCTTCCGGAGATTTTTTCTTTTCCCCCTTCGGTTCATCTTTTTTCATCTTCTGCATTTTGTCCATGGAAAAAGAACCAAGACGGTTTAAATCCCTGCATGCATTTCCAATCACGACTCTCTCGCCGCCGCATTTTTCAAGTCCCCTGCGCACCGCATCCTGCATGGCTTCCGGTGCGCCCATAATATCAATAACAGCGATATCCGCTTCCCCGACCGCTTCCGTGATTTGTTCTTCCAGACCCGGCTGCCCGGCTCTGACACCCGCCACATAAAAAAGCCGCATGATGACGTTCAGATGTTGATATTTATTTTCCAGCTCCCGGCGAAACTGTACCAGATGATTCAGCGCCGGAGCCGATACTGCCACTACTGTAATTTTCATCACATACCGTCCTTTTACATTTCTTTCCTGAATTTCATTCATTTTTTACTGCGTTTCATTAAAACGATTCACAATCTCCAGCGTATCTTCCGTCACCTTACATGACATATGCCAGACCTCGACCCCGGCATCCTTCGCTTCCTTCAGCGCCTCTGCAAACTGCGGATGCGTATCCGTATTTGGAAATACCTCGGAGACATTTTCCATTGCTATCACAAACGCCGCAATGCAATGATATCCGGCGGAAACCGCCTTCGTCAGCTCTTGCAGATGTTTCACCGCCCGGAGGCTGGGCGCATCGGGAAAATACCCCTTCCCGTCAATTTCCAGCGTACACCCCTTTACTTCCATCAAAAATTTTTCTTTGCCCTTTTCCATGTAAAAATCAAGACGGGAATCCCCATATTTATATTCCGGCTTAATAAAAGTATAATCCTGCTCCGCCAGCCATTCAGCCATCACTTTGTTTGCCGCCTGGCTGTCGATGTTGACCCA
>CAZGMH010000182.1:0-4060 GCA_964526765.1 uncultured Eubacterium sp. | reverse complement strand
GTCGTATGACAAAACTGATCCACAGGTCTCACTTTCACAAGCTCATAGTCCTTCGCGCACAAAACCTTCAAATCCCTCGCCAGCGTTGCAGAATCACAGCTTACATACACCACTTTAGGAGGCGCCATTTTCAAAATGGTTTCCAGAAGCTTTTCATCGCATCCTTTTCTCGGCGGGTCCACCACAATCACATCCGCATAGGCTTTCCGTCCTGCCCGCCGCTCATTCTCATAAAAACCAGACAGCACTTCTTCAGCCTTTCCCACAAAAAACCCGGCATTCGTAATTCCGTTGATTTTCGCATTCTGCCTCGCATCTTCAATCGCCTGGGGAACAATTTCTACACCGTATACCTGCTTTGCCTTCTGCGCCAGAAATAAAGAAATTGTGCCGATGCCGCAGTAAAGGTCCCACACGGTCTCATCCCCACGCAAGCCGGCATATTCCAAAGCAAGGCCGTACAGTTTTTCCGTCTGCACCGGATTTACCTGATAAAAAGATACCGGGGAAATCTGATATTTTACATCCCCGATATAATCTGTAATATATGGCTGTCCCCAGAGCGTCTTCGTCTCTCTGCCGAGAATCACATTTGTCCGCTCCATATTAAAGTTCAGGGAAATACTCGTCATTCCCTCTACCTGGCGCAGCGTATGGACCAGCGCCTCCGCACGGGGCAGCTTCTTCCCATTAAGAATCAGGCAGACCATGATTTCACCCGTACGAAATCCATACCGGATTAAAACATGGCGCACCAATCCTTTTCCGGTCTGTTCATCATATGCTGCAATATGATATTGGTTCATAAAATCAATTACAATATCCAGAATGCGCCGGTTTACATCCACTCCCAGGGCACAGTCCCGGTTCGGAATAATCTGGTGGGTGCGCCCCGCATAAAATCCCGTAATAATCTGCCCCTCTTTATTTGTTCCCACAGGAAATTGGGCCTTATTGCGGTAATGATAAGGTTCATCCATACCAACAACAGGCTCCATCGGAATATCCGTGAAGCCGCCAATCCGTCTTAAATTGTTCTCTACTTTGCCCGCCTTAAATTCCAACTGTTTTTCATAAGAAAGCGCCTGAATCTGACATCCGCCGCACTGACGGTGACAGGCACATCCCGGCTTAACGCGATCCGGCGAGGGCTCTAAAATTTCCAGCAAACGCGCATAACCATAGGATTTTTTCATTTTCATGACTTTTGCGCGCACTGTATCGCCGATAACGGCATCTTTCACAAACAGCGTCACACCGTCTGCCTTTCCGATTCCCTCACCGTCGATTCCCATATCCTGAATCTTCAATATCAATTCATCATTTTTCTGCATTCACACATACCTTTATCTGTTATTAAGACACTACTTACTCGTTCTGCGGATATTCGACTCAAACAACCGGTTATATCCCTGCCATTCCAGATTTCCCTCCGGCACATTCGCCAAAGCCTCCTTCATCGTTTCCAGCTTGGCATCGGCATTATCTGCAAAACTTAATGCCACCGCCTCGGCAATTGCAGGCTTTTTGGGAGAGCCAAACTCCAGCTCCCCGTGATGGGCCAGAATACAATGAATCAGCTCAGACGCTGTCTTTTTGGGAAAATCCGCAATCACATCGATATGTTTCTGCACTTCCATCGCGCCAATCATAATGTGCCCCAGCAGCTGACCGTCATCCGTATAATCATTTGCCGGAAATCTGGAAAGTTCGGAAAGCTTTCCGATATCATGGAACATAGCCGCGCATAACAATAAATCACGGTTCAGCATCGGATAAAGCTTACAGAAAAAGGCGCAAATATCCGTCACATGTAACGTATGCTCCAGCAATCCTCCTACAAAACCATGATGTACGCTTTTTGCCGCCGAATGAAACTGGAAACGTTTTGCAAAATCCTCATCCATAAAAAAGGATTCCGCCAGCTTTTTCAAATATACATTCTTCATCTGACCGATATATTCCGTCAATTCCCGGTACATCTGCGGAATATCATTTTCACTCACCGGAAGATAATCTGAGGGGTCGTATTCCCCATCACGCATTTTTCGCACTCTCTTTACATTCAATTGAAGCGACCCCTGAAAGCTGGTCACATCGCCAACCACATAAATGTAATCCAGGGTTTCAAAATCCTCAATGCCGTTGGAGCTTACATCCCAGATTTTTGCATCCAGAACCCCGGTTTTATCCTGGAGAATCAGTGAATCATATGGTTTTCCCGCCTTTGTCAGCGCAGTCTGCTTATGCTTGCATAAATAGACCTCTCCTATCCGTTCTCCTTCGCGCAAGGTTTCGATATATCTCATAATCATCTCCCAAAGACCCGGCTGACACATAACGTACACCGGGTCATCCTTTCTATCATCCAATCTGCTGCAATTATTTATGTTTCATAACCCTTACAGCCTGTAAGGAATTATCCTCCTTATTGCTTAATCCGCTAATTTAATACGTCAAGCGTTGCCTCACAGACAACATCCTGATAACTTTCGTCGGCCCCCATCCGCTTCACCGTGACACGAACCGTTTGCCCGGCCTTTGCATCCTGCAGATAATCCTCATATTGTTCTTCTGTCAAAATCTCTGTCGAGCCAATCTTCACAACGACATCCCCTGTCTGGATCCCGGCTTCCATCGCCGGAGAATCTACACGGACATTTTTTATATATACTCCTTTTGGCAGGTTATATTCCCTGGAAATATCGTCCGTAACCGTACTGATCTCCAGGCCAAGATAAGCCGGGCTGATGCCATTTGACAGTTTTTCCACCAGGTTGCGGATGTCTGTGATTCCAAGCGCCGTCACCGTATTCACATTTCCATTTCTGCTGTAACTCTGCATAATCAGGCCAATCACTTTTCCATCCAGATTGATCAGTGCGCCGCTGCTGTCCTCTGTAGCGCTGATATCCGTTGATATTACCTTATAATTTGCATCGGCGCTTGTAACCTCATTCCCGGATGAGGTTACATTTCCCGTTAATACAGAAAAAGCATCGCCCAGCGGGCTTCCGATGGCAATTACAATCGTACCCTGCGGCACTACAGCCGAACTTCCAAGTTCCGCTGCCACAACCTTATCCCTTGTTTCCTTTGAAAGCGCTTCTTTCCCCACGCTCAGCACCGCAATGCCGGTATCCCCGTCATAAGCCAGCAATTCTGCCGAAGCGCTTGCCTCGTCATAAAACGTCACTTCGATTTCGCTCGCATCCTCAATCAGCTTTTTCTCCGTCACGATCAAAAAATTCTGTGTCGTATCCGCAATAATAATTCCGGCTCCCAGTCCCTTTGTCTCGTAATCCGAATCGAACCAATCCTGCGTATTCTTAATTCCGGTAACGGAAACAACCGATTTGTTTGCCTCTTTTCCAACCGCATATAATTTATTCTGCAATACCTGAAAATCGGTCAATTCCATCTGCTGTGTCTCAGTGATATACACCTGCTCCGGCTCCGGTTCCGGTTCCGCCGAAAGCTCTTCTGTCTCCTCCTCCGAAAGACTCACCTGTTCATTCCGTGCAGAAAAATAATCTTCGAAAACCGGGCGCATAACGCTAAATACCAGAGCCGCCACAACGCCAAATACCACGGCGCACAGCAGCACCCATCCGAGACGGGCAGCCTGCTTTCTTTTATCCGGCGGCATCTTCTTGATTTGTTCCCTCACAAAATGATATTCTTCCTGTCTCTTTTTATCCATCACAAATGCACCTTTCATCTGTCCGTTTACGCACAAGGCGTTCCATATGCCCCATAAATCAAAATGCAATTATATATTCTATTATACGTTTTCTAAAATCCGTATGCAATATATAATGTTTCATATTTTAACAGAAGTTTCACTTTTCACCATCACTTTTTTGGGGTACAATGTCCATATATGGGTCAAAAGTGTGCAAGGCAGCGCCAAATGATTTGAGAGCGGACGCTTTGAAATCCCGCACTGCAGATTTTGCATTGCTATACAGCAATATCCGGAGGATTTATGAATCAGAAAGCATTAAAGATTTTAGAATATGATAAAATAATAGCCCTGCTCACAGAGCAGGCTACTTCC
>CAZGMH010000181.1:0-4071 GCA_964526765.1 uncultured Eubacterium sp. | reverse complement strand
TTTATTATACATAAAGGAGGTTGTCATGTCTATTTGTTTTTTTCATATTATTTATAGTGTGTGATATTTTTGTAAACCTTTGGACTGAAAGGTATTGACGTACAGAAAATTGTACATTACAATAAAAGTACAGAAAACTGTACTTAAACCGGGAGGTATTTATAATGTTAGCAATAAACTATACAAATCTTCGTGATAATATGAAAACCTATATGGATAAAGTAACGGATGATTATGAAACTATGATTATTACGAGAAAAAATAATAAAAATGTGGTTATGATATCAGAGGAATCCTATAACAACCTTATGGAGAATATTCATGTTATGGGAAATAAAGCAAATTATGACTGGCTGATGGAATCCAGGGAACAATTGGTAAATGGCAAAATTTCTGCACATGAGCTTTTTGAGGTAGAAACAGATGAATAAAATATTTACTGATAATGGCTGGAAAGACTATGTATATTGGCAAACAGAAGATAGAAAAACTTTGAAGAAAATCAATTCCCTTATAGAGGATATTTGCAGAAACGGAAATGAGGGGATTGGAAAACCGGAACCATTAACAGGTAATCTGGCTGGTTTTTGGAGCAGGCGTATCAATGATAAGGACAGGCTGATTTATAAAATAGATGAGGTAAATGTATATATTTTAGCATGTAGATATCATTATGGAGACAAATAAGGAAAATGCCGGATATGGAAAGATAGTCAGGGAGAAAATGTCAGGAAATCGAAAAGAGCCAGGGAATTCCTTAGCTCTTTTTTTGGGGCTGACTGACAATCAGCAAGTCAGCTGCTGAGAAGCAGTTGAATTTATGGAATCAGGAAGGAGCAGACACAATCAGCGTGCTGTATCCTTTTTTTCGAAGCTGCTCCTGCAGGGCTGCCGCTTCATCCAATGATTTTGAATTTCCGACCCAGACGCCATAATAGGGCTTTTCATAGTGGATTTGCCCATCGAATCCCAACAATTGAAGACGCTCTAATTGATAGGCAGCGTTGACGTCATATTTGAATAACCCGGTTTGTACATAAAAGTTTGACGGCAATTCCTGAGCAGTTAAAGGAATACTTTCTTCGATTCCCGCTGCGATAGCGTCCACAATCTGATTAAAGTTTTCGTCAAAAATCCGGTTGTCGATATCACTGTTGAGAAAACCGGCCTCAACCAGTACGGCAGGCATATCGGTTTCCCTCAGTACGATTAGTCCGGGAACTTCTTCAACGCCGAGATTTTTGAAGCCGACATTTGCCAATTGGCCGTTAATATTGTTTGCCAGACGGTCTGCGGTTTCGTTATGCTGATATACGAGAGTCTGCACTCCGTTATACAGATTATCCTCCATAGCGGAGTTCCGGTGAAAAGAAATAAAATAATTTCCCTGCGCCTGATTTGCCAATTGCGCTTTTTCGTGGGGAGAGTTATATACATCTGTTGTGCGGGTGTAATATATGTTGTAGCCGGCCTCCTTCAATTTTGCTCCCACTGCCAGTGTCAGCCGGAGTACGTCGTCCTTTTCGGGGCGTCCCATGTATGTCGCGCCATTGTCAAAACCTCCGTGACCGGCGTCCAAAACGATATCTACTGCCATAGCATGTTTCCTTTCTGTGTTTGTGCTGCGTTCTTTTTTTAATATATGCGCGTCCCGCCCTAATAGTACGAATGAATATTGACAAATTATCGGTTTTTTTATATACTTTGAAAATGGAATACTTTGATAATCAAAATAAATCAGATATAAGTTTTGGAGGAGAAGATGAGAGCACAGATTATTGGTACCGGGAGTTGTTTACCGGAGAAAATAGTGACGAATGATTTCCTTTCTACGATCGTGGAGACCAGCGACGAGTGGGTCAGCAGCAGAACCGGAATCAGGCAGCGGCATATCGCGATAGATGAGACGACGGCGTCCATGTCCGCAGAGGCTGGAAGGAGGGCCATGGAGTCAGCCGGAATCAAACCGGAGGAGATTGATTTAATCGTAGTGGCGACCTGTACGCCGGATACGCTTGTTCCGAATACGGCCTGCCTGGTGCAGAGCGAGCTTGGAGCGGTAAATGCAGCTGCATTTGATATCAGTGCGGCATGTTCCGGATTTGTTTTTGCTATGAATATGGTGGATGCTTATTTTCAGGCAGGTATGTACAAAACAGCGCTGATTATCGGTGCGGAAACCTTGTCCCGGATTGTGGACTGGACGGACCGGAGTACCTGTGTTCTCTTTGCGGACGGCGCGGGAGCTGCGGTTGTGCGGGCAGCCGAAAATGGCGTGACAGCATCTTCTCAGGGGAGTGACGGAACAAAAGGCGGAGCTATTTATGTAAAGAACAGGGAAAATTACAATCCTTTTGTGACGGAGCAAAAACCGATGGATTTCCTTTATATGGACGGCGGGGAAGTGTTTAAATTTGCTGTAAAAAAAGTGCCCGAATCTATCCGGGAAACATTGCAGAAGGCAGGTTGGACGGCAGATGATGTTGACTGGTATCTTTTGCATCAGGCAAATGCCCGGATTAACCAGAGCATTGCAAAAAAATTGAAGATATCATCAGATAAAATTCCCATGAATGTAGATAAATGCGGAAATACTTCTGCCGCCAGCGTTCCGATTCTGCTGGATGAGGTAAACCGCAAAGGGTTATTGAAATCCGGAGATAAGATTATACTGGCGGGCTTTGGTTCCGGTCTTACATGGGGAACCCTGGCGTTGGTATGGGCATAGTGATACAGATAGAGACACATATTTTCTGATTACCTGCATAAGTTAGAGTAAATGCAAAAAGTATGAGGTCTCTATGCCTATTTATGAGTTAAGACCACAGCAGACAAATAATGCAGACCAGGGGCGGCTTCAGGTCAACGTTACATCAACGATTGGTTTACAGCCGATACAAAATGCCAGGGTGCAGATTTCCTATACGGCAGAGGCAGCGCCGGCGATTGAAAGTATAACGACTAACAGTTCCGGTCAGACGGAGACGGTGTCGTTGGATGCTCCCCCGCTGGAGTATTCCATGCAGCCGGATCAGCCGCAGCCTTTTTCGGAATATACCGTCAATGTGCAGGCGGAGGGGTATCGCCCGGTAGAAGTATCTGCTATAGATGTGTTTTCGGGCGAAACTTCCGTGCAGAATATCCAGATGGAGCCGCTGGAAGTATCTGAGGGAAGCGGAGAGGAAAATATTGTGGTCCCCCCGAATACGCTGTGGGGAGATTTCCCGCCAAAAATCCCGGAGGATGAAATTAAGCCGGTGACGGAAACCGGAGAAATTGTTTTAAGCCGGGTAGTTATCCCGGAATATGTGGTAGTGCATGACGGACCGCCGGCAGACGCACGCGCAGCGGATTATTATGTACGTTACCGGGATTACATCAAAAATGTTGCTTCCTGCGAAGTGTATTCCACATGGCCGGATGCAACTTTGCGGGCAAATATTCTGGCGATTATGTCTTTTTCATTGAACCGGGTGTATACAGAGTGGTATCGTAACAAGGGATACGATTTTACGGTTACGTCATCCACCGCATACGACCAGAAATGGTCCTTTGGAAGAAACATTTTCAGTAATATTTCCAGAATCGTGGATGAGATATTCAATAACTTTCTGTCCAGGCCGAATGTACAGCAGCCGATTTTGACCCAGTATTGTGATGGGAAAAGAGTCACCTGCCCGAACTGGATGACACAGTGGGGTTCGAAATACCTGGGAGATCAGGGTTATACCCCTATTGAAATATTGCGCTATTATTACGGCAGCAATATGTACATCAATTCAGCCGATGAAATTGCCGGCATTCCGGCTTCGTGGCCTGGAAGCAATCTTTCCGCAGGCTCTTCCGGCAGCAAGGTACGGCAGATGCAGAATCAGTTGGCTGTTATCTCCCGTTCCTATCCGGCAATTCCGACGATTACGGCAGATGGAATTTACGGGGAGCGCACAAAAGAAGCGGTGGAAGCGTTTCAGAGGATTTTTGACCTGCCGGTTACAGGTATTGTCGATTTTCCGACATGGTATAAGATTTCACAAATTTATGTCGGAGTTACGAGAATTGCAGAATTGACAT
>CAZGMH010000180.1:0-4112 GCA_964526765.1 uncultured Eubacterium sp. | reverse complement strand
TTCTTGCGGCCTCCCGCTCATCTGCGGTAAACGGGCGAAACTGCTCCATGTCCAGTCCCACGCCGGGGATGCGGTATACGCGCCCGTCTTTTTTTAACCGGAAGTCCCGGGCGTTCCGGTAATCTTCCCCGTTGACCGTCACCAGGCTGTCCGTAAACCGGGCCAGACGCTTTTCCGCCAGATAATAAATCCATCGATCCGGCAGAGGCGCCCCCTTATAAAAATGGAAACCGTGGGCGGTATAAACCACCTTTACGTCCTGCTTCCTGCACGCCCTCCCTGCCAGCCTGCCAAGCAGGCCGCCCACCGGGGTATGGCAGTGGAGCAGGCTCACCTGCTCCCGGCGGATGATTTCTACTAATTCCAGGAAAGCCTTCCGGTTTGCCCGGAGCATGTACGGGGATTTTTCAATGTCTATATGGTGGGTATGCACCCCCATATTTTCCAGTTCATTTTCATCAAACATGTAGTTCTGCTCTTTAAAATTCGCCGCATAATGCACCTCATATCCCATTTCCTGCAGAATATGGACGTTTTCCTTTTCAAACTTACACAGAAAACCGCTGACTGTTGTCAGAATCAGTACCTTTTTCATTCTCCGCTTCCCCGCAAAAAACGATTGTTTATCCTGTCTGTCCCCCTGAGACGGCTCTGCCGCCGCTGAGAAGATTTCGGTGGCAGGAAGCCCGGAAAGATATTCCTGACAAAAATCAGGGCTCCAGGCTGACCGTCTCCCCGGCCTTTACCTGCTCCATCAGTTCCTTTGCCTTTTCCACGGTGGCCTCATCCGGCACCATGACATAAGCCTGCCTGCTCATGGAATATGTGGAGGACCTGCTTCCAGTCCCGTCCACACTGTAGGAAACCACGTTCCAGGAGCCGCCGTCTGAAAGCTGGCTCTTAACAAGCCCCGAGAGCATGGCGTATGGGATATCGGACTCAAAGCTGCCCTCCAGCCCGTCCATCAACCCGGTAAAATTCTGGAGGACTGCCGGGGACTGCAGCTTCGTTATCACCCCTGTGATGACTGCCATCTGGTTTTTCCCCCTCTGGCGGTCTCCCTCTGCAAACGCATGCCGCTCCCTGGCAAATGCCAGCGCCTCCACGCCGTTTAAGTCGTTGCTTCCTTTTACATAATGGAAGGACGGCTCCACATCAAAGGCATAATCAGACTGAACCGTAACGCCTCCCAGGGCGTCAATCAGCTCCTCAAAACCGCTGAAATTTATGCGGAAATAATAATCTATCTCCGTCCCATACAGCATTTCCAGCGTCTCCATGGATACGTTGACGCCATAGATGCCCGCATGGGTCAGCTTGTCCCTGACCCCGCCGGAAATGGACAGCGGCACGAAATAATCCCTGGGGGTGGAAACGAGCAGCACCTGGCGGGTGTCCGTGTTGACCACGGCGATAATGTTGACATCACTCCGGCTCTTTGTGGAAATATCCCCTGCGGTGTCAATGCCGCTGATGAACATGGTAAATACGCCGTTCCCATCCGCAGGTTCTTCGGTTTCCTCCTCTGCTACGATTGTTTTCCATTCATAAAAAGCAATTTCTTTTATCTTCGCGTCAAAATCCTCATACCCTTCGGTATCAGTAATCAGGTTCACGAATCCCTCATTCAGAATGATGGCGCCGCACTCCCTGCCCAGCAGGGCGTCCGCCAGCTCAGCCGTCCCGCTGTAGGGCTTTTCAGCGATCCCGATCCCGGTTTCCTCCTCGATCTGGGCGGCCGCATTGTCCGTATCCTCCCTTGCCAGCGTCTCCAGGATCCCGAACTCATAGCCCGCCGCATCCTGTATCGTTTCAGCGGGGTCGTCCTCCAGGACATAGACGCCCACCCGCGTAGTTTCTTCTTTCACATCGGTAATCGTCTGCAAGGTATCCGTCAGCTTATAAAGGTCATAGCCCGCTGCACACAGGAGCGCCGACAGAAGCGCCGACAGGATAAGTCCGGCAAAAAACCTGCCCTTTTTGTTCCTCCGTCTCATCAGCAGCCGGCACACAACAACCAGCGCGGCGAGGATCGCCGCCCCGACCGCTGCAAAAGACGCCGGCAGCAGATCCGCCCGGCAAAGCAAAACCACGCATACAACGGACGCCGCAGCCTGAAAGACAGTGGCTGCCCGGCCAACAAAGCGCCAAACCGCTTCCTTTGCTTTTTTTCTCTCATTTTCCCGACGTTTTGTCATACTAATTTCCTCATTTCTATTCAAAGTTCTATTTCTTTTTCCATGCGCTGACCTGTTCCTCATCCACGCCCTCCGTGTTTTCTTTCTGGAACAGGATACGCACCGTTAATATGATAAGCTTGATATCCAGCCAGAGGGAATAGTTATATATGTAATACAGATCATATTTGATCTTGTCCTCCGGTTCGGTATTGTACCTCCCGTACACCTGGGCATACCCCGTAAGCCCCGCCTTTACCTTCAGCCGTTCCGGGAACTCCGGTATCCGGCCGACATAGGAATCGATAAACTCCTGCCGCTCCGGTCTTGGCCCCACCAGGGACATCTCCCCCCGCAGGACATTGATCAGCTGGGGCAGCTCATCGAAATGCAGGTTACGTATAACCCTCCCCACCCGGGTGACGCGCTCATCGTCCTTCCCCGCAAGCCGGGGACCGTCCTTTTCCGCGTCAGCCCTCATGCTGCGGAATTTATACATGACAAAGGGCTTTCCTTCCAACGTCACCCTGTCCTGGTGGAAGATAATCCCGCCGCCGTCCTCCTTTTTAATCAAAACGGCGATAACCAGCATAATAGGGGAGGCAATGACCAGCATCAGAAGCGCAACAAGGATATCCATCCCGCGTTTTGCCGCTTTTTTCCCGTCTTCAATTCCCAGCCCGGGGTATTTCAGGAGAAGCTTGTCATTCAGCTGCAGCACTTCCGCATTCTGGATATAGATATCTGAGATTTTCGGGATGCTGTAACATTCAATCTTCCCGCTCATGCAGAACTTTAGGATGACATTTCGAATCTCTATCGGGATATCGCCAAGGAAAACTACGGACGATTCCCTGATTTCATTCAATATCCCGGCTGTCCCAATCTGGTAATCAAGGGAACGGCTGATTCTGAAATACCGGTTAATCGTGTTATTCACCCGGACATACTCGCCCTCGTCCTCCCTGCTCCCATAAATAAAAATCGCTTCCCTGCGGAAATGGAATTTTTCATATACCCTGTGGCATCCCATAATCCAAAGAAACCCGGCAAGACATTCAACAGCCTCTATTAAGATTCCAAAAAGCGCCAGAACGCCCGGGGGCAGTACGGTAAGCACGCTGCACATCAATGCTGCCGCCGCATTTGCCGCCAGGGTGGCGCAAAAAAATCCAAACCCCAAATCCAGGATTCTCCGCCGGCCGATACTCAGCCCTTCCAGCAGCATTAAAAGGATATACAAAAGAACACAATAAATCAGGCAGACAACCGCAACGTCCGCCCTGTCCACCGGGATTTTAATGAAATCCTTCTGCTCCATCCAGCAGACCATCACGCCTGCCAGCACAAAATAAATAAACAGCAGGCACAGTATGGATATGAATTTAAATATCTTAAACCCGCTTTTTTTCATCGTCCTCATCTGTTGCTCCCTCCGGCAGACCCAAACCATACCGGAAACCCTGTAACAGCGCTTTTTTGCGCATAATGCATGATTTTACTCTGTCCGTATCACGCATCTGTTTCACAAAGTAGACTTTTAAAAACAAAACGTATATAATGTTGTTTCAGATAGCAGACTTTTAAAAACAAAGCATCAGGAACTGATATATGGCATAAAATTTTGAGCAACATAAATAAAAACAGGAAGTTTTCTGCATGTTTTATAGAGTCTGCTATCTGAAACAACATTATATACGTTTTGTTTTTAAAAGTCTACTATTTGAAACGAAAAAATGTTTTTTATTGATTTTTATAAAATAATTCAAAAAAAAAGCCAGGAATCCTGGCTTTTTTAATCTTTTTGATCCTTATTAAAAACAATGTTCTGTTATTCCGGTTAATACAATGGCATCATCCCTCATACCCCGACTCAATTCCCTCCAGAATTTTTCTTGCCTTATCGTATTTTTGCCGCCACCATGCAATTCGCTC
>CAZGMH010000179.1:2626-4114 GCA_964526765.1 uncultured Eubacterium sp. | reverse complement strand
GGCTTGATATGGAAGGAGAAGCTGTAATGTGTGTCATTCAGACGGTATTTGTCGGCCAACTGCGGTCCGCAGCTTCCGGAACCGATACCGCTCTGACGGTAATCTACACAAAATACAGTGTAGCCGGATTTTTCCAGCTCATAGTTGTGAGCTTTGTTTGTCAACTCCTCTGCCGTATATTCAGAAAGGTTGAAGGAAATCGGCGTTTCGTTGTAGACAGTCAATTTCCGGTTGGCATCTGCCACGCTGACATAATCACAGTTATAGTGGCTGCCGTTTTCCTGAGGACGGAGATAATCTTCGTGCATTGCAGATACTTCGGAAGAAAATCTGCCGATATAGCTTGCCTGGTGTTTATCAATATAGCTTTCGTAAGGACCATATCCGAAATACTCAGCCTGATTCATTGCTTTCGGAAGGAACATACGGATGCCAAGGCGGGGCAGGAAGGCTTCGTCTATGCCAAACACATCCTCGATACCGTGTCGGTCTGTCTTTGTCTCCGGTTGATTGAAGTAGTCTGCATAGGTTCCGCGCATAATGGCGTCGCGTTCAATTTCCATAGCGGCTGCAATTGTTCCATCCGGATGGATGATCCATGAAGCGTCGATATCCAGATAGCGCTGACGGTAAACCGGAGCCAGTGAGGAAGTTGTGGAAATCTTTAAGGAGCCGTCCTTGAGATTTTCAATTATTGTTCCATAAGCTCTTGTTTGTACGCAATTGTAACCGGCATCATACCAGAGGTTCTTTACAACGCGGTCATTATCTGTCGGGGCACGCCAGATATTCATCTCCATCGGACGTTTTAAGAAGCTGTGATTTTTATAAATCATGCTTTCAAACAGTCCGGTCAGCTTGTTGTATGTGTAGATGAAATCACTTCCGTTTATATAAATATATCTGTCATTTTCCTTATAAGAAACAGCCGGAGCTTCTGTGCTTTCTGCGTGAAGCAGGGCAGCCAGCGCTGCATTTTCCCTGTCATTTAAGAATAACTGGTCAAAACCGCGTTCAAAACCGCTCTCCGCAAAGTTTCCTGCGTAAAGCTGATGAGAACGGATGATGACAGAGCATTTTCCGTCGCTGCACGGTGTGATTGGCAGACGTACGGTTTTTTTGCTTCTTGGAGCCACATCTAAAAGCCCGGTATCCCTGATTTCGCCCTCGGATACAACTTCGCCGTCGCAAAGTACCTGCCAGGTCAGATACAGATAATCCTTCAGATTTGTGAAGTCCAGGTTATTCTGCAGAATGTAGGCGCCGGCAGCGGCATCTTCCAGATGAACGCGCACCGGGCGGTGTACGTTTTTATATTCTTTTAAGCCCGTGGATACAGTGCGGTCCGGGTAAACCATACCGTCCATGCAGAAATTGCCGTCATGGGGATATTCGCCGGAGTCGCCGCCGTAGTAAAATTTTCTGCGTCCGTCATTGGTCGTACCCATGTAAACGCCGTGGTCACACCATTCCCAGATAAAACCGCCC
>CAZGMH010000179.1:0-2526 GCA_964526765.1 uncultured Eubacterium sp. | reverse complement strand
TTCGGGTAATGGCTGGTGCGGATTGCATTGATATTGTGCTGTTTCATCAGGCTCATATCCCTGCGGATATGATCTGTCGTTACCGCAGCGCTGACAAAAGGATCGCTGTCATGACGGTTTGTCCCGCGGAAACGCACTTTTGCACCGTTTAAGTATACAACGGAATCGCGGACCGTAATTTCACGGAAGCCCAGCCGTTCCCGGATGCATTCTCCCTCTGTTTCCAGGGTGAGCGTATACAGATAAGGAGCTTCTGCATTCCACAGGGTAATGTCAGACACGGAAAAAGAGATTTCCTTTCCGACGGAGGTACCCTCGGCAGCGACGCAGCCGCAGGCTGCGGTGAGCCTGTAAGAAACCGGGATATCTTCTTTTGCAAAATCAAGGCTGATTGTCACATCTGCAGCCGTGTAATGATCCTTTAAAACAGTTTTGATAAAGAAGTCATGTATATAATTTTCCGGTCTTGCGAGAATGAATACATCACGGAAAATGCCGGAGCTGCGGAATTTGTCCTGGTCTTCAAGATAACTTCCGTCGCACCATTTCAGAACAAGTACCGCAAGCTTATTAGCGCCTTCTTTTAATGTGTCTGTAATATCAAATTCCCCGGTAGAGTGGGATACCTGATGATATCCGATAAATGTACCGTTCAGCCATACATAGTAGCAGGAATCCACACCTTCAAAATTCAGATGAAAAGTAGCGGTTCCCTCCGCTTTGTGGTATTCAAATTCGTTCACATAGGCTCCGCATGGATTTTCGTGCGGCACATAGGGCGGATCGAACGGAAATGGAAAACGTGTATTGGTGTACTGGTGCAGATCATATCCGTGATCCTGCCAGTTGGAAGGAACGGGAATGGTATCAAATCCCAGGGTGCAGTAATTCTCTTCATAAAATGTGTCCTGGCAGTCATAAATACTGTCAAAATAACGGAATTTCCAGTCTCCGTTTAACAGAGTGAAGCGGTCAGTATCCCGGCGGTTCTTCCAGTTCTTATCCTGATTGGAAGAAGTAGGGATGTAATAGGAGCGCATCGGCTCAGTATTCACAGTCAGAGTGTGAATATCCTCGTAATATTTTGGGATAATCATAAAAACCTCCTTGCTCATCGGAAACTTCCGATGAAAAAATCATTACATTCATACTGGGAAAACGAAAAAAGTTTGTCCCTGATATTTTTATATTATAGTCCGGAAAAAAAGTTATACAAGAAGTGGGAAAAAGAAAAGTTTCAAACGCAAACATCCCGATTGAAAATGCGCATTTTTGATTATATTGATACAATCTTAACAAAACATACGAGCAAAAACGCTTATAGATGAAAAAAGAAAAAGACAGGCTTCGCTTTGCTGCGCCGCCTGTCTGTATGGAATACGGGATTTTTGCATGTGAAGCCCATAAGAAAAGTGTGCAAAGCACACTTTTCCTGATGTTACCGTTTATATTTTGCTTCGCAGTATTTACAGCGGTAGACCTCACGTTCCGGATCGGTCAGATAGAAAATCTGGTCCAGCTCCTGCTCAATCGAGGTGATGCACCGCGGGTTTTTGCAGCGAATGACATTTTTTACCTTTTTCGGGAGCTTCAAGACTTTCTTTTCCACAATTTTTTCATCTTTGATGATGTTTACGGTGATATTGTGGTCGATGAAGCCAAGGATATCCAGATCGAGGGTTCCGGCCTCACACTCCACTTTTAAAATATCTTTCTTGCCCATCTTATTGCTTCTTGCATTTTTGATAATCGCCACGGCACAGTCGGTTTCATCCAGCTTCAGATCATGGTAGATGGAAAGACTCATGCCTGCTTTGATATGATCTAATACGTAACCTTCTTTGATTGCACCTACATTTAACATTTATACTTCCACCTCCAGTAATGTGAGAATAAGCGCCATGCGCACATAGACGCCATATTTTGCCTGTTTGAAATATACTGCCCTCGGATCGTCATCCACCTCTGTGGAAATTTCATTTACGCGCGGAAGCGGATGCAGAACCAGCATATCCTCTCTGGCAAGTTCCATTTTTGCTTTGTCCAGGATATAGAAATCCTTCATACGGATATAATCTTCCTCATTAAAGAAACGCTCCTTCTGAACGCGGGTCATATACAGGATGTCCAGCTCGGGGATCGCGTCCTCCAGCTTTACAACCTCTTTAAAAGGAATGTTGTTCTGCGTCAGCACTTCTTCCCGTATATAGCTTGGCACCCGCAGCTCTTCGGGAGAAATCAGTACAAATTTTACGTTTGGATAGCGGATCAGCGCATGAATCAGTGAGTGCACCGTCCGTCCAAATTTCAGATCGCCGCACAGGCCAATGGTCAAATTGCCAAGTCCTCCTTTTAAACTGTGAATCGTGAGTAAATCGGTGAGAGTCTGGGTCGGATGCTGATGTCCTCCGTCACCGGCGTTGATAACAGGAATAGATGATTTTTCAGATGCAACAAGAGGAGCTCCCTCCTTGGGATGACGCATAGCGCAGATGTCTGCGTAGCTGGAAATAACACGGATCGTGT
>CAZGMH010000178.1:0-4128 GCA_964526765.1 uncultured Eubacterium sp. | reverse complement strand
TGGACAAAACCACGGTTTCAGACCTTTTGACCAATGACGGAAAAATCGCGGGAGCAGTGGGATACAGCATCATCGACGGCACATTTTACGTATTTGAAGGGAAAACGGTAATCCTGTGTACCGGAAGCCAGAACTACCGTGTGGCTTCCATGTGGAGCAACGGACGCGGGGACGGTATTGCAGCCGCTTACCGTGCGGGCGCGCAGATGAGGAACCCGGAATTTGGAAACTTTGCGCAGCTTTTCCGTGTGAACAGCAACCGGGAGTGCGTGTTCTGTGAGAATGTAATGTATGACAGCTACGGGGAAAATATTACGAAGAATTTCCGCCGTTTCCCGGAGGCGGATATCAGTTCGACCGCAGTGGCAGAGTGGTATAACCAGATGGCTTCCGGCAGGGGTCCGATCTTTATCCATCCGGATGAGAGTGATATGACCAACAACGAGACGATGATGTTTTATGCATGGGACCGTCCTTATGGACTTCCGTTCTGGCAGGCGGATTTTGAAAAAGATAAGACGGTGGATGTGGAAGTCAATGGGGCGCTGGAAGTCGTACCCGGATTTGTGGGCGAGCAGTCTCCGGTCAAGGTTGGCGAGGATATGCAGACGACCATCGAGGGGATGTATGCGGCAGGAGACGTATGCTATGACGGTTCCTGCGCGCCGGGAGCAGTACCCGCACCTCCGGGACGGAACAGAGGTTCCGGTATCCTGAATGCCGTATTTGCAGGCATCATCAGCGGTGGGGAAGCGGCAAAGAAAGCCGCGGATCTGACACAGCAGCCGATTGATGAAGCAAAGGTGGCAGAGCTTAAGGAGGCGGCGTATGCCCCGCTGTTCCGGGAAGAGGGATATACGGCAAAAGAAGTGATCACGAAGATCCAGGATCTGGTATGCCCGATGGAAAATACCGTATACATGAGCCAGCATCGTATGGATGTATGCCTGCGCAAACTGGAAAAAATCAAACCGATGGCGGCAAAATTAAAAGCGGAGGATTTCCACCATCTGCTGTCCTGCCACGAGGCGGAGGCTATGCTCCTATCCGCAGAGATGCAGTTTAAGGCGGCCTCTATGAGGAAAGAATCAAGGGGATGGTTCCTGCGTGAGGATTATCCGCAGATGGATAATGAAAACTGGCTGAAATGGATCGTCGTGGAGAACGATCATGGGGAAATGAAGTTTTCCACTGAGGACGTGCCGGTTGAAACTTATCAGGTGCAGCCTCCCAGATTTATGTAAGACCGGTTATAGATATCTGCCCCGGTATGCATTCAGCATACCGGGGCAGCTTTCAGGATTCAGTCTTCTTTACATTTTACTACATCCGCATAGAAAGCATCCAGCTCTTCTTTTGTATCAAAAACAGCCAGATACATCTGATTGCCCATCGCGCCGGCGAGGGCGTCCGGGATGCGCTCTACCATTTTTATGTTTTTCGCATATTTTTCCTTGATATCATCCGGGGTAAGCACAAAGTTTTTACCGTCCCTAAGCCCTGCAAAAGCGCAGAAATGATGGTTCCCGACGGGCTTTGTGGATTTGTCGAAGGCAACCATATCCGCCCAGATTTTGTACACGTCTGTTTCGCGGGCAAAATTGATCATGTCCGGGGTGAATCCGCCGGATGGACGCATATTTACTTCCAGCGCCATCAGATCGCCTTTCTTTCCAAGTCCCTCATGGTCGGACAGCAGGCGGAAAAACTCGAAGTGGACAAAACGGCTCTTTACGCCAAAGCTTTTGATTGCGGCGCGTCCCATTTCCCGGGTATCGTCTGCGAGGTCTTTTACGATATAGAAAAGGGAATTGTCGGCATTGTTTACGATATCCATAATGGACATCGGAGTTACATTTCCGGCTTCAAACATCGGTTCGCCGTGGGAATCGATGATGGCGTCGTAGGAATTGATTTCCGCATCAATAAATTCTTCCATGATATAGGAAGTATCCGGCCATTTTTCCTCGAAAAATTCAGCCATCTGTTCATCGTTTTCAATCTTGAAGGTGTGGGAAGCGCCTACGCCGTTGTCGGGTTTTGCCACAACCGGGTATCCTACTTCCTTTACAAACGCAAGGCATTTCTTTAAGGTATCTGCCATATGGTAACGCGCCACCGGGATATTGACTTTCGTGTAGTATTTTTTCATCTTTGATTTGTACTTGATGCGCGGCATATCCGATGTGTGGAATCCGGTGGTGATGTTGAAATCCGTGCGCAGCCTTGCATCCTGTTCCAGCCAGTATTCATTGTTGGACTCCAGCCAGTCGATTTTTCCGTGTTTGTAAGACAGAAAAGCGACTGCCCGGTATACTTCGTCGTAGTTTTCAAGAGAGCCGACTTTGTAATATTCGTTCAGGCTGTTTTTCAGGTTCTGGCTCAGTTCATCGTAGGGCTGGTCGCCGATGCCCAGCACATTCATACCGTTGTTTTTCAGTTCCCGGCAAAACTGCCAGTAGTTTGTCGGGAAGTTTGGTGAAATAAAAATCACATTTTTCATACTCATTCATCCTTTATCTCTTTTGTATTATTTTTATGTAAAGTGGATTTGACAACCACTTTCTTTTTGTTATTCATTCCCATTTAACAGGTGCGGTACGAAATAAACTACCTGCTTATACCACCAATCCCAGTCATGGGCGCAGTCATAACCCCAGATATCGACCCAGGCAGGGATTCCCTTACTGCTCAGGATATCCCGAAGCTGAAAAGTGGTTTCCGGCGCTTCCCAGGGACCCTGCCCGGCGCAGATGATCGCTTTGTGCCGGCGGTAGAGTTCCATATAAGGATGATCCTGGGGCATATTCGGCAGATAGTGGATCGGTGAGTTCAGATAAACCAGGTCGTCCATATAAGAACCGAATCCGTAATCTGTGTTGTAGATGCCGCTAAGCGCCAGAAGTCCGTCAAAAAGATCTGGGCGGCGGAAATACAGGTTGGCGGCATGGGTTGCGCCGAGGCTGCATCCAAAGGCAATTACACCCGCAGGGCCATCCCAGCCGTTTCGCTCATTTGCCATAGCCTGTATGAACGGAACCATCTCATCCGTGATATAGCGGATCCAGTCCTCATGGCGGCAGATACGCCGTCTGGCGTCGCCGTAAATGTCGGAATAAGTTTCCCTGTCCATCGTATCAATCGAAAAAACCATCACCTGACCGGATTCAATCCACGGAGACCATACATCGGTCATGTGAAAGTTTTCAAAGTCGAAAAAGCGTCCGTCCTGGCAGGGAATAAATAAAACCGGACGTCCGGCGTGACCGTAAACTTTGCACTCCATATCCCGGCCCAGGGCAGGGCTGTAATCTTTAAAATACTGTACTTCCATAATATTATATTCCTCCTGAATTTCATATAAGACCTGCAATTATTCATACATTAATGTGTTCATAAAAAACGGAATCTGTTTTTCCCAGCTTGCCTCGCAATGCTCGCCCCCGGGTACGATGCGGCAGTCCAGCAGGATTTTCTTCTCCAGCAGGAGATTCGCCGTTTTTCCGAATGCACGCCGCATTTTGATGTGGTTTCCCATCTCCAGGGAACCATAATCCATATATACAACTGTATCGGGAAGCGGTCTGGATCTTTTTATCATCTGCTCTGTATCTGCAGGAGAAAGCCACAGCGAGGGGGAAAGCGCCGCCGCGCGGGAGAAAACACGGTTATATTTCAGTACGGCGTACAGGCTCATAAGCCCGCCCATGGAGCTGCCTGCGATAAAGGTGTGCTTCCTGTCGGGCAGAGTACGGAAATTTTTATCAATATAGGGTTTGAATGTCCGGGTCATCCAGTCCATCGTTATTTTCCCCCTGCCGGTAATCCTGCCGAATTCCGGGTCAGAGAAATCGAAGGGAGAGTATTCCTTTAAGCGGCCGTAATCCGGGCTGTGGTTACATTCCACGGCGGCAATAATCAGCGGCGTTTCCGTGTAATCCATATATTCTTTCATGCCCCAGCATTTTCCGTAGGTGGCATCTTCGTCAAAAAAAACATTGTGTCCGTCAAACATATACAATACCGGGTATCGTGTTTGTTCATTGTGTTCATAAGATTCCGGCAGATAGATGTAAGCGCTTCGCTCCTCATCACCAGTCAGCTTCGGAATCGTAATGTCCCATTTAT
>CAZGMH010000177.1:0-4157 GCA_964526765.1 uncultured Eubacterium sp. | reverse complement strand
TCCATTCGCCTGGGTAAAGTACTGGTAATGCATCCATAAGTATATGCGGAATATCCTTGACTTTCATACATAAGCTGACTATCGTAATCCCTGCAGCCAATAGGCTGAACCAATTTGTTGCTCAGCCAACTAGCCTTTGAAAAATGCGCTTCATCTCCAAAAGTATTCCGAACCAGTCCAATCGATATGGGCAGAAAATGGAATTGCTCCACACATCCCGCCTCATATAAATACTCAATTAAATCATAATATTGTACCGCTCCCATGCTGCACGGTACAATATAACAAACATCATCCTCCAGCTTTCCCAAAATACTTTCTCGGTTTACGATTAGAATATCTGTTGTTTTAATTCCCATTTTTTGATATAACTTGTAAATGGCATATGCCTGTACATTATCTCCTAAATTGTTAGAAATAGCTGTATATACGATATATTTGATTTTCATTGTCTGTCTCTTCTCCTCTCACTCTTTTATGTAATCTAATTTGTACAATTCTTTCACGATTCTATGAAACACCTGTATATGTTCCTTTTTCCAAAACTGATTTGGCAGCACAAGATTAATCCCAACCCCTTGATACCGCTCCATTTCTTTCATCTCGCATCCTCCCTGTCCTCATAAAAAGCAAGGTTCCCCAGCGCCTTTGAAAGAACGGTGGAACCCGATGTGTAAGTGGTCTTTAACCCGGCTTCTACGATCTTCCGGTAAAAAAGGCGGATCAATTCATAATCCCTCTCGTCCGTATTGTCATTGTCCGCATAATCCCATTGGATGCCGCAGTATCTCACATCGAACCGCCTGCAGATATCAATAAATCCATCAAAATCCCGCTCGTTGTCATTGATACCTTTGACCACCGAGAATTTGGGGATGATTGACATGCCGCCAAGCGCGTCATGCTTCCTATATCTGCTGACATTATCCAGCACATGGGCAAACGCATTCTTCTTACGCTTGATTTTCTCAAAGGTTTCTTCCGTCCCCGCGTCCAGCGACCAGAATGCCTTTGCCACTCCTCTCTCCAACAGCGGCTCCATCCCCTCCCGGTACGCCCAGCAGCAGGAAAACAGGTGGACCGCCTCAAACGCATCTATATGATCCACGCATAGTTTTAAAGATTTCTCTACATCTTCATCCTCCGTCTTTTCCGTCGGACACAGGTGCAAAACCAGCGCATCACTGATGACATCCGAATGGAGCAGCATATCCAGCCACTGATGGAAATCAAACGTCCTCGGACGCCGGTTCATTCCCATCTCCTGCAGGAAGCAATAAACGCAGGCCAGTTCACAGTAATCCGAATTGTAATCACCGATCAGCCGGATCTTCGGTTCCGCCGCATAATATCCATTCTTATACAGCGGGCAGTCCGTCCTGCAGTCAGACCCATCCTGCTGCAAAAAAGCATTGTGGTCACGGAATTTTCGGAAACGCATCTGGAAATCCTCTGTATCCAGCTTATCGAAGCGGAGCATATTTCTGTTTTTGTAATAATTAAACCCGGTTTCATAACAGACATTGCACCCGGCATCAGAAACGCCTATGGAGCTTTCTTCAATCAGGCATCCTTCCCTTTTCTCAACCGGCACATAGTTGATAATGTTTTCCGGCCGGACGCCGTCCGCAAGCAGATCGCCAATCACCGCGTACTGGTAAGTATTCCCCTGAATGTAATAATATAAATCCTGAAACTGTTCCTTTGCCTCTGCATAAGACATAATCGGCACGCCAAGCAGCGTCTCGCCCTTCTTTCTCGGATCATTGTCTATGACAACCGCCGGGCGCACCCCGAAGAATTTAGAAAGGTACAGGATATTCGTATCGCTAAAAAGCCCGTCGCAGTACAATGCGACCTGCTTCCGCTGCCTGATCAGTTCTGCCGCCTTTTTCCGATATTTCATTGGTTTTCCTCCCTTATTCACTCTATTGCTGCTTCAGATTATTCATATGCAAAGCTCTCGTAACCGGCTCTGAATCGTTCTTATAGGTTAGCTGCAACCCCTTCCTCACAAGCTTCCCATAACATTCCCGGATAAACTGCAGATCCTTTTCGTTTGCTGCTGCGTTAAAATCAAAACCCAGAGAAACAAACTTTAATCCAAGCTCCCCGACAACCCGCAAAAAAGCATCGAACTCCTGTCCATTATCATTAATATCCCTGACAATCAGATATTTAGCGACAATGAATCTGCCGCCAAACGCATCTTCCTTGATCAGCCTCCTTACATTTTCCAATACATGGTCAAATGCGTCGATCTGTTTTACTTTTCGATATGTTTCTTTTGTTCCTGCATCCAGGGACCAGACCACATAAGCCGATCCTTTTTTCAATAATTCCGCCAGACGGCTGCTGTAGGCCAACAGGCATGAATTAATCTTATAAGTCATCGGTTTCAGCCCGGCACGTTCCATCTGATCAACGACAATTCCTATTTTTTTGTCAGAATCCCGTTCTGACATATCAATCGCGCAGCTGAAATCGTCATCAATCCGTCCCAGAGAGAACGCCTGCTCCAAAAAACTGGAATAACTTTCCAGAGAATTCAGCCGTATGCCGGATTTGTCTTTTGTATTCCCGCCAACACAGCAATAGATACAGCTGGACAAGCAGTCTCCGCAGGTACCTTGGTAACAGGCGACCTGTTTGTAGTGTTTCTTATAGCGTTTGCTGACGATATACTGCTCCTGATTCATAACACAATTTCTGCAGACATCAATTTCCCCATTTTCAAAATCTGCATAGACCCTGTCCAGAATTTCACGCATTCCGTCATAATTTCCGTTCACGCATGGAATCCTTGTTGACATGGTTTCCTTTTTAAACGAATCCTTGTTGCAGTGGCCAACAATCTGTGTCCCTTTCCCATCCACCCCTAAAGTGAGAAGAAAACGGTTATAAAAGTAAAGACAGGCGCGCCTTTTCTCAACCGGAACATAGTTGATGATGCTTTCCGGTTGGATTCCCTTTTCCAGCATGTCTCCGATGATAGAATATTTATAATCATCCGAACAGATGAAATATTGAAGCTCCGGATATTGTTCCCTCGCCTGGGCAAAGGGCATGACCGGAACGCCAAACTCTGCTTTCCCTTTCTTTCTCTCATCATTGTCAATCACGACAGTTGGAACCACGCCATAAAATTTCTCCAGATAGCAGAGCATATATGACGCATAAATGCCATAGCAATAGAGAGCTATTTTTTCACCGCCGTTTATTTTATCAGCTAAGATTTTTTATAATCCTTCGTTTTTGTCATTATAATTGCATTCTCCTGAGAGTACACTGCTTATTTTTCTACGCTAAGAAACCATTCACATGAACAGCTCGTGCATTTGCTTTGTCTAAATCCGAAACGGCAGCTCATCAAGGCTTTTCACCTGTTCCGCTGGTTTCAGCCGGGGCGTATCCGGCGCAAGGCACTGGCAGTACCGGCAGCTTTCCAGATAAGGCAGCCGTCCTACATCCGTAAAGGTATCCATCTTTTCCCGCTTCCGCTCCCAGCTTTCCGATTCGTCAAAGAGATCAATACACTGGCCGTAGTATTCCTCCGCCTTTGCATCGACGATCCCCCGGTCATTCAGCTGGAACTGCATATGGCAGGGCATCAGCAGGCCGCCGATGATATTGCAGCAGTTTTTCAGCTTCTGCGCCTGTCCGCACTTCAGATAAGTCTGCTTCGCGTTCTCAATGTCACGGAACGGTTTTTGGGACGCAATAAAGTCTACCCAGCCGCCGTGGTGCCGCTTATCGCTGTACATATCCCGCAGCTCGCAGTCAATCCCCGCCGCCGTAAGCTTCTCAATATTCTCCTGTGCTTTCCCAGACAGCTCTGGCCCATAATCGTCCACGATAATATGGATCTTGTCGCCATATGTCTTCCATACGTCCACAAGCTCGTCGGAAATGAGGATGCTTCCATTCGTTGCGGTCTTAAACATATCCGCCCGGTCATAAAAATGCTGCCTGTTATACGCCCAGATTTCAGCAAAATCATCTCTCAGTAGCGGCTCGCCGCCCATATATTCAAAAATCTCATAATCCCCCAGCAGAAACGCACGTTTCGCCGTTTCCGTAATATAATCCATCGTTGGGTGGAATGGCTTCCGGTAATACGGAGCGCACAGAATACAATTTTTACACTTCAAATTACA
>CAZGMH010000176.1:0-4203 GCA_964526765.1 uncultured Eubacterium sp. | reverse complement strand
ATAACATAAAGTACATTTTGTAATAGTAATATGTAGACGCCATTCCATTGACTGTCTTAAAAAATAAATATAACGTAAACGCCACACTAATCGGCATCAAAAACAGCATCAAACGATTTTCTTTTTTTCTGCATAATCCCCAAAATCCAAATAAGGCCAACGGAATCCACGGTAAAAAATTAGAATACAAATCCCGATAGCAGGCTCCCTCATTTACAATTGCACTTGATACGGTAACCCCTTCCGTAAAAATTCCTAAATATGTATACGTAAAGCCTATGATACAGGGTATCAAAAAAATTGCCAGACAGATAAATACAGTATCTTTAGACACCAGACACTTTCTTCTTTTCTGCTTTACAAAAACACATAAAATTATCGCCACAAAGGTAACCGGCATAAACATCACATAACATTCAAAGATCGCCAGGCATCCCAGCATGAGAAAAATAATGTTCAGCCACTTTCCCATCTCATCTTTCAGAAACATATCTGTGACAATAATCAACATTCCGATTACGGTAACGCCCATTCCCAGATATACAAATCCGTAGATTGTCGAGCACATCGGATAACCGACCATATAAATAAGCGACAATATATATCCGCCCACTTTTATATATGGATGTTCAAAATGCCTTCGGACAATTCCATAAAATATCATTGCCGACAACCCCAAATTAATAACATCACTCAGAACAAACCAGCGGTAACAATAATCCAATGCAGAAAGAGGAGATAATAATTCTATAAACAGTCCGTTCCACACAGTTTCATAAAACATGCTGGTAATCGTTCCCGTATTGACAACATCCATAGCCGCCCGGAAATGGTTCGCCGGATCTATCGTCAAATAATTGACATATAACGTACCTCCGCCATATCTTATCTGGGCAAACTTTACCATCACCGCCACCACAGTAATCACAAAAATCAAATCAATCCACGCAAACTCATAGTTCTGTTTTTCCCGCCTTTTCCAAATCCGATACCAGAAAAATGCTCCTGCGGGAATGTCCGCAATCCCGACAGAAAACAGATTGACCGGAATATGAACCGTGTCCATAATAGCTGCCGCAAAACAATGATAACAGTTCAGCAAAATAATCAGCAGTACAATCCAGGTCATTCCAGGCTGCGCCGTATTATTTTTTTTATAAAAGAATATTCCCAAAAACAGCCATAAAACTGCTGCCGCAAAAAATATTGAAGCCCCTATTGTATTAACCATAACAAAATCCACTCCTAATAATAAGCCTGTATCAGCATCATTACTCCCAATCCCAGCATACATCCCATAATCGCAGTTACTTTCATTTCAAATCTATTTATATTATTCTGTATTTTTCTGCTTCCCAACGCAATAAACGGAAGCGGAATCAACATGAGAAAATATCTTCCCTGTACTCCCATAACCACCGATGCGCCATAGGGATTTGCCACTCCGTCCCCAATATACAATCCCATGATTACCATCAAAGCTGTGAGGACAAACGAAAATAAAATCAAAACTTTGTCCTTTATTCTTATTTCCTCTGCTTCATTGTTCTTATCAATACAACCTACTACTGCAATCACACAGGGTGCAATTACATAAAGTATCTCCAGCTTTACATTTAAACTGCCCAGCATATTTAACTGCAATATATAACTGCTAAACTGAGATTGCAGCGTCAGATATAATACCGCCAGCGCAGCCTTGGGATGATTCAATAAAAACTGCGTCTGGGTTTGTGTTACATCTCCTGTTCCGCTGGTTCCCTGTAAACCGGAAATACCGGATATATTATGAAGCAACACATATCCACCCAACAATAACAATGGCAGAATCGCTATTACAAAGGATTTCCAATAAGCTTTCTTACTCTCAAACTTTTTGATTGGAATCATAAATACCAATAATCCCAGGCACGCATATACATATTTTCCTAAAAATATGCCCAACAGCAGAAAACCCAGAGGAAGCATATGTTTCCAGTTTAGCTTTTGTTTCTCTCCAAAAGCATAATAAAAGCATAATGCAATGAACAAAAATGATAACCCGTTTATGACACTGTCCTGGGACAGGGATGACGCCTGAAACAATGTAATCGGAAGCAGTCCGACTGCTGTCAGCAGCATTTTATAACACGGCATCAGCCGTATCGCCAGATATGTCAATATAATAAATACTGCTAAATTACATATCTTCCCGAAAAGTATACACCCATTCATACTCATCCCAAAAATTCTCCCAAGCCATATTCCGATTCCCTGCGGCCAATATACAACGGAGGTAACACTTCCCTCATATGGCATTAGCATAGTTTCCTTTGAAAATGTATGCTCTTTCAGATTTTTTGTATATGAGACGCCTTCTCCCCCATGGGCATTCAGCATTTTCATTCCCATTTCCGGCAGGTTTTCCGGAACAATAATTTCTCCTCCCTCATGGGTGAGATTAATAAACGAACCCAGAAAATTTCCATAGGAAGTATCAATGGAACGAAGCAGGTGATCCGGTCCGTCGCATTCCTGGTTCGCAGGCGTAACAACAGCCATTGTCAAGCCGGCGATAACTGCGATAATCAAAAAAAGATTTTCCGGTTTTGCCCATTTGCGCGGAACAAAAAAGATAAACACAACAGACATCATTAATAATATGGAAAGCGCCCAAAACGCCTTGTTATAACTCCCCTGATAAATCACAGACATGCGGAGCCGATAATCTGTATCCTCGCCATTTATGGTCAAATACTGCTCCTGATAATCCCCTTCCAGAACACAATACTGAACCTCCGGTGGATTTCCCTCAACCTCCGGCAAAAGATAAACCTCCGTAGAGTCCGGAATATTGTCTGACACAATATTAAATGTTACTACCGACTCCCCTCCTGCCGAATGATAAAGCTCTGAAACCGCACTGGCCAACAGTTCATCTGTTTTGGCATCATATATTGACACGGTTACCGGAACCACTTCCCCGGTATTATTTGTCATCAACATGGAAAAACGCTGCACATCTTCAGAAACCGTAAAATATTGGCGTAGTTCTCCAACCTCAGCCCCAATCTGAACCATCTCTCCCGATTCATCATTATAATTATCCTGTTCATACAAATAAAAAAATTTTCTTCCCGCAATACCTGCCAACAGAATTATTATCAGTAACACACCTGCAATAATGAACTTTTTACTTATCATTCGCATTTTTATTTTTTTCATCATCCGCCTTACTACTCCTTCAATGAAAAATCCGCTTTATCCAGTGTCAGATTAGGATTGTAATACGGATCGCCTTCTGCCAAAATTTTTTCCCACTTTCTTCCAAACAAGGCAATCTCATCATTGAATCTGGCAACCTTGTCCGCCGAATCTTCCTGCCCCCGGGATTTTGATTCGTAATGATAAAATGTCGCATATGGATTATACACGACCAATTTTCCTGTCTCGCGCACTTTCATGCAGAAATCAATATCATTAAATGCCACTTTAAATTCTTCCGTCAATCCGCCAACTTCTTCAAACACTGATTTTTTTATCATCATACAAGCTGCAGTAACAGCCGACAAATCCTGCACACACAAAATACGCGAAAAATAACCGTTATCTTCCCTGTCCTGACCAATAAATGCATGTCCTGCAATTCCGCCAAATCCAATAATAACGCCTGCATGCTGGATTGTATTATCTTCATAAAAAAGTCTCGCTCCTACAATGCCGACATCTTCACGCATACAGATATCCAGCATCTCCTTTAACGCGTCCTTGTCTATCATTTCCGTATCATTATTGAGCAGCAGCAGATATTCGCCCTGCGCATAGGCCGCCCCATAATTATTAATGCGGGAATAATTAAACTCTCCTTCATAATATAAAACAGTTACATTTTTTCTTTTTTCTATCTCTTTATAATAATCAAAGGTTGTCTGCTCGGTACTGTTATTCTCCACAATAATAAACTCATAGTTTCGATAGGATGATCTGCCCTCTATGGAATCTATGCATTTTGCGAGGTCATCGATATGATCTTTATTCGGAATCACGATGGATATCAATGGTTTTTTCTCCCAGTGATACCGGGTACGATACATTCCATAATACTGTCCCTGCTCCACCGACGCAGGGATTCCGGTTCTCTGATAATGCGCCTCCACCGCCTTGCACCCATTTTCAAAAGCGTACAGCTTGCTTTCCGGATTTTCTGATGTCGACTGCTGATGA
>CAZGMH010000175.1:1456-4237 GCA_964526765.1 uncultured Eubacterium sp. | reverse complement strand
CAGCAGCTTTTTAATTTTGGATTAAAGACAAATATCGACCTTCCGGGAGAGACCAGGACGGATTCCCTGGTTTATCCTGAAGACAAGCTTACGACAATCAACCTTGCGACGAATTCCTTTGGACAGAACTTTAATGTGACGATGGTGCAGCTGATCACTGCCTACAGTTCTCTGGTAAATGGGGGAAATTATTATCTGCCCCATGTGGTGTGCAGGATTGAAGATGAAAATGGAAATACAGTAGAAAATATCGACCCTGTTCTGCTCAAACATACCGTATCCGGGGAGACCGCCGAGACGCTTCGGGGATATCTGGAGGCCGTCGTCAGCGATGGTACCGGAGCCACGTCGAAAGTAGACGGTTATTCCATGTGCGGTAAGACCGGTACGGCGCAGAAGTTTGACGAGGAAACCGGACTGCGCGCCCAGGGCAGGTATCTTGTTTCTTTTATCGGATCTGTGCCTGCAAATGATCCCGGGGTCGTCATCTACGTGATCGTAGATGAACCGAATACAGAAGATCAGGCCCACAGCACCTACGCACAGAATATTGCGCGGGAAATTTTAGAAGAAGCGCTGCCCTATCTGGGAATTTATCCCGATGAAGAAAAAACAGGCGTCAATGCAAACCTGGATGTTACAGGCCAGACCGTTGAACCATCCCAGGGAGATATTTTTGAGGAGGGAGACGCAGCCGGACAGGATATACAGGCTGCAAGCCAGGAAGCAAACGACGGGACAGCTCAGGAAGCAGATGATGTAGAAATCCCGGAAACGGATGATGGGACGGGGCAGGAGCCGGCAGAGTAATAGACTGGGAAAATCTGAATAAACTGTAGTAAGTGCATTTATAAGGTCTGGTTTTATGCATCGTCTGAAAACTTTTCAGAAGAAAAAAATTCTTGTTTTAATGCTTGTTGTAGTTATCGCCATGACAGCGCTGGCCGGAAGACTTGTCTATCTGATGATATTTAAGTCTGAATTTTACGGAACAAAGGCAGAGGATCTCCATGAAAGGGAGCGCAGTATCAAAGCGGCCCGGGGAAAAATACTGGACCGGAACGGCGTTGTGCTGGCGGCCAATCAATCTGTCTGCACGATTTCTGTAATCCACAGCCAGATAAAAGATCCGGAAGCAGTCATCGATATGCTTGTGAAAGAATTGGGGCTTTCGGAGGAAAACGTGCGGGAGCGGGTGGAAAAGGTAAGCTCGATCGAACGCATTAAAACCAACGTACCGAAGGAAACCGGGGATGCAATTCTTGCCTGTGGCCTTGACGGGGTGAAAGTCGATGAGGATTACAAAAGGTATTATCCCTATGATGAGCTTGCGTCAAAAGTAATCGGATTTACCGGGTCAGATAATCAGGGGATTGTCGGATTGGAAGTCAAATATGATGAATGGCTGGAAGGAACCGACGGAAAGATATTGACGCTGACAGACGCCGGCGGGATTGAACTGGAAACTGCCGGAGAGCGCAGACAGGAGCCGGTAAACGGCGACAATCTTGTAATCAGCCTGGATTACAATATCCAATGTTATTGTGAGCAGGCGGCAAAAACCGTTATGGAGGAAAAACAGGCGGACGCGGTGAGCGTTATTTTGATGGATCCCCGGAACGGAGAAATTCTGGCAATGGTAAATGTGCCTGAATATAACCTGAACGAACCGTTTACATTAAATAGTGGAGACACTGAAAATCTTTCCGATGAGGAAAAACAGGATTTGTTAAATCAGATGTGGCGCAATACATGTATCAATGATACGTATGAGCCCGGTTCTACTTTTAAGATTATTACCACCGCGGCGGCGTTTGAACAGGGAGTGGTTACACTGTCGGACCGGTTTTACTGTCCGGGCTATAAGGTGGTGGAGGACCGGAGAATCCGGTGCCATAAGACCGCAGGACACGGTGCGGAGGATTTCACCCAGGGAATTATGAATTCCTGCAATCCGGTTTTTATTGAGCTGGGGCTGCGCCTGGGCGCAGAAAATTTTTATCACTATTTTGAACAGTTCGGATTGCTGTCAAAAACCGGGATTGACGTACCGGGGGAGGCGGCAGCGATTATGCATAAAGAAGAAAATATCGGGCAGGTGGAGCTGGCGACGATTTCCTTCGGGCAGTCCTTTCAGATTACGCCGATACAGCTTGTGACAACGGTTTCCTCCCTGATTAACGGCGGAGACAGGATCACGCCGCATTTTGGCGTCAGCATAGAAGATGACGACGGAAATGTCCTCCATACGTTTCAGTATGATACACAGGAGGGCATCGTAAGTGAGCAGACCTCTGAGACGCTCCGGTATCTGCTGGAACAGGTGGTTTCCGAGGGAACCGGGAAAAATGCGGCTATCGAAGGATTTTCCATCGGGGGAAAAACTGCCACGTCCCAGACATTGCCCAGAAGCGAACATAAATATATCGCTTCCTTCATCGGCTTTGCCCCGGCAGAAAATCCCCAGGTAATCGGCCTGGTGGTCATTTATAATCCCCAGGGCACTTACTATGGAGGGACTGTCGCGGCTCCGGTCATGCGGGAAATTTTTGCGGACGTTTTGCCGTATCTTGGCATGGAAAAGACCGTTACGGAGGATACAGGGGAAGCGGCAGAGTAGTTTTGGAAAATCGGGAACATTTTAACGGTTGCCAAAAAAAATGAAAAGACGTATACTACTAAAGTTTTGAGAATTGAAAAACATACAAATCAGTGATTTTTCAGATCGCTGAAATAAGAAGAGGTGTAAAAATGACATATCAGGTAATTCTTCCGGTGCTG
>CAZGMH010000175.1:0-1356 GCA_964526765.1 uncultured Eubacterium sp. | reverse complement strand
TATCCCGCCAGCGTGTTTATGGGTGATACGGGCTCGCTTGCCCTGGGAGGTTTTGTCGCGGCGGCTGCTTATATGCTTCAGATGCCGATTTTCATCCTCATTGTGGGACTGATTTACTGGATTGAAATCGTATCGGTTATGATACAGGTAGCATATTTTAAAAAGACCGGGGGAAAGCGGTTTTTCCGGATGGCGCCGATTCATCATCATTTTGAATTGGGCGGATGGTCTGAAACCCGCGTAGTGGCGGTATTTTCCATTGTCACTGCATTGCTCTGCCTGGTTGGATTTATCGCATTGTGATGAGTAAACATGTAAAAGATGAAAAAACTTTTGGAGGAATATTGCAATGGAATTTGCAGGAAAAAAAGTACTCGTTTTCGGGACGGGAATCAGCGGGATCGCAGCGGCGAAATTATTGCAGACAGCGGATGCAGACGTTATTTTATTTGATGGGAATAAAGATCTGGACCGTAAACGCGTCATGGAAAATTTTGAGCGGAATACGGGAATTTCCCTTTATGTGGGGGAGCTTCCCCGGGAAATCAGGGAAGGACTGGATCTGGCGGTTTTAAGTCCGGGCGTTCCGGCAGATTTGCCGTTAGTGAATCTGTTCCGGGATGCAGGCGTTCCGATCTGGGGCGAGATAGAACTGGCTTTCCGCTGCGGAAAAGGCGGACTGCTCGCAATTACGGGGACAAACGGAAAGACGACGACCACGGCGCTGCTCGGAGAGATCATGAAAAATTATTACGCGGATGTCAACGTGGTTGGGAATATCGGGATTCCCTATACCGGGACGGTGGAACATACTACGGATGACACGGTGACGGTGGCCGAGATCAGCAGTTTCCAGCTGGAGACGATCGACGCTTTCAAACCTGACGTATCGGCAGTTTTAAATATTACGCCGGATCATTTAAACCGTCATCACACGATGGATAATTACATAGCGGCAAAGATGAGTATTGCAAAAAACCAGGGTCCGGAGGACACATGCGTATTGAATTATGAGGATGAAATCCTGCGGGAACAGGCAAAGCATATTTCGGCTGCCATTGTCTATTTCAGCAGCCTGACAAGGCTGGACGAGGGCTTATATCTGGATGGAGACCGGATCATGTACGCCCGGGGTCAGCATGTGGAGGAGGTTATCCGGACAGACGAACTGAATATTCTCGGACGGCATAACCACGAAAATGTTATGGCCGCAGCGGGCATGGCGTTAAGCTACGGCGTTCCGATGGAAAAGATCCGTGAAGCGCTGCGGACCTTCCAGGCGGTAGAACACCGCATCGAATATGTGACGGAAAAGCGCGGCGTGCGTTTTTATAACGATTCGAAGGGCACAAATCC
>CAZGMH010000174.1:0-4244 GCA_964526765.1 uncultured Eubacterium sp. | reverse complement strand
GCCATACGATATCATAAATCTATATATGATACCGCATGGCAATTTCCGTCTTACTATGCTGTTTGTCTATTTATCTCTCCAGATAATTCTTCCTTTTGTCAAATCATACGGGGAAAGTTCCAGGGTAACTTTATCTCCCGGTAAAATACGAATAAAATTCATACGCAGTTTGCCGCTGATGGTTGCCATAATCTGATGGCCGTTTTCAAGCTCTACTTTGAAAAATGCATTTGGCAGCTTCTCCACAACAACTCCACCTACTTCAATTACATCTGCTTTTGACATTCATTTTCCTCCTGTTTTAAATACAGTTTAATTGCTCGTTTTATTTCCAGATTCCCGGCCGGAAGCTTCCCATTCAGAAGCTCGCTCACATCTTCAGGGAGATTTTTAATCATCTGGACATGCTTCCGATTCTTCCTCTTCGGCCTTTCCAGCGGCTTTAACACACCGTCCGCGAGGAATAAATATTCCCCATCCTCTCCGACAACGGCAAATACATGCCCTTTATCATGTCCCGCCCTGGATACCGCAAGTTTTCCCGTCATGTAAACCTCCTGCCTACATCAAGGCTTTTTCGTCGTCTGTAAGGGTCAGGATTTCCGGTTCACCCTCCGTGATTAGAATTGTATTCTCATAATGTGCCGAAAGAGACCCATCCTGAGTCACAACAGTCCAATCATCATCCATCCAGTCTACATCATACCGTCCCGCGTTCACCATAGGTTCAACTGCCAGGGTCATGCCCGGGCGAAGCCGGATTCCCCTGCTCTTCTGGTTGAAATTAGGAATCTGAGGGTCCTCATGCAGCTTTGTACCGACGCCATGCCCGACCAAATCCCGGACCACACCATAACCAAAGCTCTCGCAATAATCTCCAATAGCATTGGAAATCTGATGAAGGTGATTTCCTGCCTTTGCATATTTAATCCCCTCAAAAAAGCTCTGTCTGGTGCGTTCAATTAATAATCTGGCTTCCTCTGAAATCTCCCCGATTCCATGAGTTCTGGCAGCATCCGAATGATATCCTTTGTAAATGCACCCCATATCCAGGCTTACGATATCCCCCTCCTGGATGATACGGTCTTTAGACGGGATTCCATGCACGACCTCATCGTTTATGGAAA
The DNA here is from genome assembly GCA_964526765.1 of uncultured Eubacterium sp. Classification (GTDB taxonomy): domain Bacteria; phylum Bacillota; class Clostridia; order Lachnospirales; family Lachnospiraceae; genus Eubacterium_I. Next base: position 3,117 of record CAZGMH010000174.1, on the reverse strand, counting down.
CGCAGACAGAGCCGGGGAAACCGTTATAATTCTTAAAATTAGGTACGCATCCGTAGCTTCTGATCATTTCTTCTGCGATCCGGTCCACCTCCAGGGTGGACATTCCGGCTTTTAATTCCTTTCCAAGTTCCTGATGGACCTTTGCAATGATTTTACAGGACTCCCGCATTAACTCTATCTCACGGGCAGATTTAATAGTTACTGACATGATTTCCTCCTGTGGCGCGTCCGCCGCGCAATTAATTCAGGAAACGGCCAAACAAAGTCCGGCCATTCCCGGTTCTGGAGCTTACGCTTCTAATAATTTAACAATATCTTCGAAAACAGTCTGCATTGGCTGTGTGCCATCCACTGTTCTCAAAATGCCCTGACCTTCGTAATACTCGATCAACGGCTGTGTCTGGTCATGATATACATCCAGACGTTTCTTTACAGTCTCCGGTTCATCGTCTGCCCTCAATACAACTTCACTGCCGCAGCGGTCGCAGATTCCCTCTACTTTTGTCGGAATATTTATGATGTGATAAGTTGCGCCGCAGTTTAAGCAGGCTCTTCTGCCGGACATTCTGGTAATGATATTCTCATCCGGTACATGCACGTTAATTGCATAGTCCATGCTGTCACTGCGCTCCTTCAGGGCATTCGTCAGGCATTCTGCCTGCGGAATCGTTCTTGGAAAACCGTCAAGGATAAAGCCATTTTTGCAGTCATCCTGTGAAATTCTGTCCACAACCAGATCGCAGGTCAGCTCATCCGGAACCAGAAGTCCCTGGTCCATATATTCTTTTGCTTTCGTTCCCAATTCTGTACCGTTTTTGATATTGGCGCGGAAAATATCTCCTGTGGAAATGTGCGGAATTTCAAATTTATCCGCAATCATTTTAGCCTGTGTTCCTTTTCCGGCGCCCGGCGCCCCTAACATTATAATCTTCATTTTTGGCCTCCTCATTTATAAATATTTTTATTACTGTTCTTATCCCGCAAACCGTTTTTCTGTCTTATCTTCTTTTGCCCCTGTTAGCAGACAAAAGGAGATACCTGTATCCCAAGTATCTCCAATGGTACATTCGCCTAAATGCTCCACGGAAACCCCCGGTGAAGATTTCTGTGGTTAATCATTTAAAAAACCTTTATAATTTCGAACTAACATCCGGGATTCAATCTGTTTCAATGTCTCAATGATAACACCAACAATGATGATCAGAGAAGTTCCGCCAAAAGAAATGGACGCATTGAATGCTCCCTCGAAAAAGATTGGGATAATCGCTACAATTACCAGACCAACGGCGCCGATAAATATGATGTAGTTTAAGATTTTTGTCAAATAATCGCTGGTTGGTTTACCCGGACGGATACCCGGTATAAAACCGCCCTGTTTTTTCATATTATCTGCAATTTCCAGCGGATTGAACGTAATAGATGTATAAAAATATGCAAACGCAATGACTAACACAACATACACGATCAATCCAATCGAATAAACGGGTTCATCGAAATCGCACCAGTTGGACTGATTTAACATTTTTAAAATCTTACCGCCAATTCCTGTTCCGCCTGTTTTGCCAAGCATCTGTGCAATGATGATCGGGAACATGAACAGGGACTGTGCAAAGATAATCGGAATAACGCCTGCCGTATTCACCTTCAACGGAATATGGGACGTCTGTCCGCCGACCTGCTTTCTTCCCTGTACTTTTCTGGAATACTGAACAGGAATCCGTCTCTCGCCGCCCTGAAGCAGTACGGTCAATACGACAACCGCAACGATAATTGCAGCAATAATCGCCAGATTCAATACCTGGTTTGCAATTTCTTTTCCCTTTACAAACTGTTCAAATAATAAAGTGAGATCCTGCGGAATTCTGGAAATAATGTTGATCGTAAGTACAATTGAGATACCGTTTCCAACGCCTTTTTCCGTAATCCGCTCACCAATCCACATGATCACAGTCGATCCTGCTGTCAGAGTAACTACGGCTGTGATGACATTCAACGCATTATATTCTACAAGCAATCCGCTTTTTCCGAATCCGATTGCCATGGCAAGAGACTCCATCAGAGCCAATCCCACTGTCAGATACCGGGTAATCGCAGTCATTTTCTTCCTGCCCTCTTCACCATCCTTCTGCAGCTCCTCCAGCTTGGGAATCGCTATCGTCAAAAGCTGTATGATAATGGAAGAAGTAATATAAGGGGTGATATTCAATGCAAATACCGACATTTTCTCGAAAGAGCCGCCGGTAACTGCATCAAAAAATCCAAAAGCGCTGCCGCTATTACCCGAGAACCACTCTGAAAAATATTCTCCGTTTACTCCGGGAACCGGAAGCTGCGTACCGATTCTTACCACAACCATCATCAGCAGGGTAAAAATGATACGGTTCCTGATTTCCCTGATCTTAAATGCATTACGGACTGTTTCAAGCATTAGATCACCTCTGCATTTCCGCCCAGCGCTTCTATCTTTTCTTTTGCAGATGCACTGAAAGCATTTGCCTGTACTGTAAGTTTCTTTGTCAGTTCGCCGTTGCCAAGGATCTTTACACCGTCTTTCGGGTTTCTTACGATTCCGGCCTCGATTAATGTATCGACAGAAACTACTGTGTCATTATCAAATGCTTCAAGGGCAGAAATGTTTACAGATACAATATCCTTAGAGTTTCTGCAAGTAAATCCTCTCTTTGGAATTCTTCTGTATAATGGCATCTGACCGCCTTCAAAGCCCGGTCTCGGAGCTCCTGAACGAGCCTTCTGTCCTTTATGGCCTTTACCTGCTGTCTTACCATTTCCTGAACCGTGTCCACGGCCTCTTCTGAAATTATCACTCTGTTTTGAACCTTCTGCTGGTCTTAAATTTGATAAGTCCATCGTGACACCTCCTTATCTTTTAGATTTCTTCCACTTTTACTAAATGTCTAACCTGCTGAATCATTCCTCTTACGGCTGCATTGTCCGGCATTTCAACAGTTTTGTTTAATTTTCTCAAACCTAAGGCTTCTACTGTCTTAACGTGTTTCGGAACTGCGCCGATCGTTGATTTCACAAGTGTGATTCTTAATTTGTCTGCCATTTGTCATACCCTCCTTAACCAAGTATCTCTTCTACGGATTTACCGCG
>CAZGMH010000173.1:0-4308 GCA_964526765.1 uncultured Eubacterium sp. | reverse complement strand
AGCCGAATGTCCATGCCCGTGTGATGGTCTGCCTCATACTGCTGCAGCATTCCCTTTATATCATCCACATTGAAGCTCATAGCAACACGAAAATCCGTAGCAATATCAAAAGGAGCAAGCTCCTTTCTGCAGCTGCCCCGGGCTGCGGTTTCGTGTCTGACCTGCTGTGATTTATGATAAGTCTGCCCTATATTTCGTGTGCCCATTAGACGCCTGTCTGTACATTCGGACAAGTCTGCACTAAGCTTCTTTGAACAGCAGACTCAGGCATAATATAAATACATTAAATGTCACCATGCAAAGATGTGCGTTGACCACACCATACAGAAGTGAAACAAAGACAGCCCAGCCCAGCGCATATTCTCTTTTTGAAGCCATTTCTTTTCCTGCTGCATAAAATGCAATGATCAAAATAATTATAAAAACAATACCAAAGGAAATTATCTCTTTCAGGAAAGCACAATCTACATAATTATACACCAGATCCGGATTAGCTTGTTTACTGCCCTGTCCAATCCAACGTACCGCCTTGCCAAACAGAGAAAGACCATACGATTGTATCCCCTGATGTCCAAGAGATAACCTGCTGCTCAAGGCATCATTTGCAGCCTGCAGCAATTCGTTTGCCGGATTATATATCATCTGCGCCAAAACAGAAAAAACAACCAGCAATCCACATCCATATTTCATAAGAAAACGAATGGGTTTGTATTCTCTGTACCGTTTAAATCGGCTGATAATGAAAAATCCCAGAATGGCAATTACACTCAAATAAAAATCTGCCCTGGAATCCGTAAGCCAATACACAAGCATATTCAAGCCAAGCCAGACCACTGCGTCTGACATATGCAGCCGATCTCTCACACAAAACCAGATCAGCGTCATGAACAGCAGCAAATGTGCCGGATATCCGCAGTAATCATATCCCAGGCTCTGCCTTATACGCTCCGCGTTTTGCATCCAGATAACATCCTCTATCACATCCATCTGTGAGGCCAATACTGTCACGATCATGAACGCCGATTGCAGTACCAGCGTACACTTCAATATCTTTCGATAATCCACATCTGCTGCCAGATATATCATAATCATAGCAGGTATGATGTGCTTATTGTATACAGAATGCTCTGCCAGTACAACAATAAAAATAATGGCAAAAATCCCCGCCACATCCTTTTTCGTGTACCTTTTTTTACTGAGAAACTGTACAACAAAAAGGATATATGCTATTTTTCGTAAGTAATCACAGAAATCATTAAACAGGCTTATTTTTCTCCACATTGTGATTCCTACGATAGCGTCTATCATCCATAAAATATATGCGATCAAAAACAGGCGCTCCTGCCTCGAATCCGTGTATTGCCTGTTCATCCCTCTGCTTCTCCTCACTTTTCCTGACCACAGATTTCAAAAAAATATCTGCCGCTTACAGCAAACATTTTCTTAATTCTACTACACTTATATTGAAATCGCAAGCCACTTGTCCGCTTATCGCAAGACAGCCATTTATCCCCTCAACAGGCACAGAACTGCCCACCTGCATAATATTTTCAGTCTTTTTCTGCTCTACTTCCCAGCAAACTGCATACCCCAAAATAGAACAGAAACCAATTCAAATGTCCAAATGGCAGCTCCGTAACCTCCAGCATATTTCCCGACACGCTCACTAATACCACGCCAATCGCAAAAAAATCCAGGCACCGGATCCCCTTTTTTATTCCTTTTATAAAATACCCTGCAGTCAGTACTGCATAGCTGATACCAGCCGCAATTCCATAACGGAAGAAATTCATAACAACGCTGTTAGATGGCCATTGCCTTACCCCATGTACCTTCAATAAATATTTATTTCCCAGCAGATTGATGTTTTGAAGGTACACTTTACAAACATTCAGCTTATCCAGAAAATAACGTTTCCAGCCGCACGTACCAAGAGCTGTCCTTATATTCACGTCTATCATCTCTGTTACATCCATGTCAAAAGTATGCTGCTGTCCCAGCTTATAAGGGAGAACATAAAGCAGCTTTCTCACACAGAACGTAACAGCTATACCAACTGCAAGCCCTGCGATTACAGGAAAAAGTCTTTTTTCTCTGCTCACAGAGCCTTTTCTTATGAATCTGCAGATCCCAAACAGAACGCCTGTCCCCATAACCACCATTGCAATCAGAATGACCGACATTTTCTGGGTGCTCCAGACCAGATACAGTGACACTATCAGACCGGATCCGTTTATAACAGGCCCTCTGCTTTTTAACAGATCATCTCCAAATATAACTGCCGCAGCCAAAGATGCAATCCCAAAGGATGCCGCATCTATAAAAAAGCCATTGTAGCAGACACCTGCAGTAACCGGCCGGAATACCAGACAGAAACATATTCCCAAAGCAAAATAAATCTTATAGGATAGCTTAAATTCGTCTATAAGCTCCTCCGGATGCTCCATGTGCTGCCATGCCCTGCAAAACAATCCTCCCATGAAAAGCATGCCGAAACCGGCATACCGGAATTTTTTATTTACAAAAAAATCCGACAGCATGACACAAAATACAAAAAGTATCAATATATACTTCAGCCAGTCTTTATCTGTTTCAATATTTTTTTTCTCATTGCACAGGCCAGCCAGAATAAGAAGAAGGCCGCCTGTAATCCATACATGCATCAGGGCATAAGAGACCAGATTATCCACGCCCTTTATTTGGATACAGGTAATATACAACAGTATAATCACAAAAATACATACCCGGAACAGCCGTTTTATTTTCTTTGTAAAATGCCAGGAAATCGTCTCTCCCAGCACATTCAGGAATTCATTTATATTTTCACTAAATACATGTAACGCTTTCTCACAACTTTCCAATGTCACCCATCGAAACAGAAGGAGCAAAACCGCCGTCATCCCCAGAAATGCCAGTCCGGTATACAGGCAGAATCTTTTTTTTGAGAACACCTGTTTTTCCTGGCACAACCGGACATTTTCCAGACGAAAACTGCTTCCAGTCTCACCAGATACCACAAATCTGAGTTTCTGAAAAGACTGCTGGTTCAATGTAATTCTATTTTTTCCTTTTACCAGCTCAATTTCCTGGTCGGAAAGGATTTCACCCGTTTCATTTATGATCTGCAGATCCCAAAGCGTATTCTGTCCCTGGTAATTCAAATACAGATACTTCCAGTTTTTTCCGGTATTTCCCAAATCCAGCGTAAGCGCTGCCCCGGACTGATTAACTGTATATTCGTCTATACGCTCTTGATAAGTCAGGTTTTCCAGTACATCTGTCATCTGTGCATAATTAAAATAATAAACCTGTTCCGGCTTTTCTGTGCGTGTGTATCCTATAGAGACACTGAAAAGGACAAGAATCAAAAAAATATATATGAGCAGCCTCTGTCTTGCTGCAGATATCTCTTTCCGGTTTTTAATCGTGAGTTTATGATAAAATGCCATGCTGCCTCCTTATCATGTCAAAATCTTCAAATTTTTTCCAGTCACATGATATAAAGAATATCATCCCATAACACTTCTCTCCCTCTCATACTCAGCCTTCCTGGCCTCATCATACCCTTTCCCCTCGGAAAGCTGATATACCCCGGCTGCTTACCGTGACCACATTTTTCAGATCAGCAATAGAGCGATACCCCTTAATATCTATACTTTTGATCGACATTTGTATTTTCCTTATCTGATGGCTGACTATGTATCATGATGCCGCTGCGAAAGCCTGATAAAACCTAAGGCGCATCCTGCCGGACACGCCCCTCTTATCTTTCGTGTATGATCATCTTTTGTTCTTTTCAAGTATATACAAGATCAGATGATTCGTCAAGATTTTTCGACATTTTATTATCACATTGAAGGTTGTATAAAAAGGCGTTTCAATAAAATCAATGCAAAGCTTCATTTTTCCCACAAGCCACACGATACCAGGCACACATTTGTAACAAGGGGGAAAGCTGCCAGGATGGATGAGTACCTGTTAAAAATCATTATCGGACATGAAATATCAGATGTGACGGAGAAGGTATATACGCACAGAACTATTGATGAATTAAAATTGGAGATTGAAAAAATCCAATAATTTTTTCCACCAAATTTGGGTACTACGGCTGGGTACTATATGGGTACTACTTGGGTACTACGAACTAAATTTATCTCATTCTAACACGGTTTTACGCAAAAATCCTACATAACGAAAAATGCCGTATTCCTTAAAAATACGGCATTTTCAACGTTTTTCACGATTTCATTTTCAGAACTTCCCGGCGTTCGCCGCTTCCTCAACGGAAACCGCAACTGCCACTGTCAT
>CAZGMH010000172.1:0-4365 GCA_964526765.1 uncultured Eubacterium sp. | reverse complement strand
AAAACCTTTTCCTTTCGGTTCTATCTCAAATTCCATGCTTTTCTTCGTTACCGGATGTACAAATCCAATCTTACAGGAGCAAAGCGCAACCGGACAATACTCGCCATGCGGTAACGGCGTCCCATACTTGGCATCCGCATAAAGAGGAAATCCTGCGTGCGCAAACTGCACGCGAATCTGATGGTGGCGGCCGGTATGAAGTATGATCCGTGCCAGAGAGCAGCCTTTTTCCTGATTTATCTTTAATATCTCATAGGACAGGCGCGCCTCCTTTGCCCCCGGTGTGCCCTCCTGTACCGCACAGGAAGTATTTGTTTTTCCATCTCTCAGAAGAAAATCCCGTAATTCCCCTTTCCTCTCATCCGGAATCCCGCTCAAAACCGCGAGATATTGTTTTTCTATGGAACGATTACTGACCTGGCCTGACAAATCGGCTGCCGCCTTTTTTGTCTTGGCAAATACCATAATGCCCTCTACCGGCTGGTCAAGCCGGTGAATCAGCCCGATATATGGATCCTCCTTTTTCTTTACACGATAATTTTTCAGCAGACTTACCATATCCGTCTGCCCGGCACGGGCGGTCTGCACCGGTACTCCCGCTTCTTTTCTGCATACGATAACAGCAGCATCCTCATATAAAATGTCGGGTATTTTAATCTTCATTTATCTGTCTCTCCGTTTTATTACAAACTCTGGTTAATCATCTCATGTTTACTGTTTTTATCAATAAATTCCCTGTAATTGAGAATGTATATATTGATTTATACCTTCCACCGTACTTATATTATATTTTTGGTCTATCGCTTTGAAATACAAATAAATTTCATCTTTTGAAATAATTACATTAGAGCGCTGATTCACATTATATCCCTCTCTGGCATTCAGCCAGGGTTTTTCATTATGAGTTATAGTTTCAAGTACTTTTCCACTATAATTCCCCATAGTTTTTATTACTAAATCAATCACCTGCTTTTCATCATATGACAAATTCCCCGATTTTCCTCTAAATAAAACAAATCTATCATCATCAATCGGATTGTACTTAAAATCTTTAAACAAATAATATACCTCTTCATACACTGGTCCATGCTGCCATGCACAACAATTCTCATCAAACAGCACCCTGTCAAAAAGAACCATATAAATTCCTTCAATGTAATAAAGTATCTTTTGCAATGCAAGGGGTGTCACTTCCTGCATCTGTTCAAATATATATGCAATGCTGACAAGCATTTTTTCAGATATTTTAAACATTCCCTTTAGCTCGGCAATAGCTTTCATTGCCTTTTTATATGCAGTTTCACCCACTTTTTCTCTGTTCTGGTTCAATAACGTTTCCATATATTCCGGCGAGGACAACGCTTCTTTTATTACATTTGAATAAGCTTTTGACGGCATCTGCCCGTCCAAATATCTGGATATCGTTATTTCCCCAAACCCCAACGCTATAGATAACGGCGCTTTTCCTATGTGATAAATGTCCATAAGTTTTCTTATATCGTTCACAGATATAAGTCCTTCTGCCTCACGATACTGTTCGTCTCTTTCTTTGATATTAATATCTATGAGTCCCGGCACACTCATTTCCGCTCCACATGCCGTACAAAACGCCTTTGTAAATGTAAATTCATATTCTTTTCCCTTAATAATCTCCTTTTCAGCTAAAGTCCTTACCTCATACACTGTCCACTCTCTGCAACTGGTACAAAAATCCTGCCTCCGCTCTCTTTCCATTATTATCCCTCCTGCTGTCCAAGTCCATTAGAATCTCTTTACATCTCGCTTCATCTATTACATATTCTTTGTACAAATTAACATTGTCTTTCCGTTTTTTATTTAGCTCTATTCGATAATTGCCCATTTTTATTAGTTCTTTTACTTCTGCAATATATTTTTCAATTTCATTAAATCTTTTGTTCATTTAATCCCTCTTGTCTGTACACTTTGATGGATTTTTTCTGTTTTTCTATCATTTAATTATATGTAAACGGTACATTTTTGTCAATATCCATCCTTCATGTTTATACATATTTTTATTCGTTTTTACGTTTCTATTTTGTAAATGAAAGACAGGGATAAGCTTCCTCATCCCTGCCCCATCAGTCTTTTTCCTCTTTACAGCTTAAAACGGTATCCTACGCCCCAGATTGTTTCAATATACTGCGGTTTTGCCGTATTATACTCAATCTTCTCACGGATTTTCTTAATATGCACCGTAACCGTCGCGATATCTCCAATGGACTCCATATCCCAGATTTTTGAAAACAGCTCGTCCTTTGTGAATACATGATTCGGATTCTGGGCAAGAAATGTCAGCAGATCAAATTCCTTTGTTGTAAACTGCTTCTCTTCATCGTTGACCCAGACCCGGCGGGCTGTTTTGTCAATGCGGATGCCGCGAATCTCTATCACATCATTCTCCTGGACATTGCTTCCGATCAGCCGCTCATAGCGGGCCAGGTGCGCTTTCACACGGGCTACCAGTTCGCTGGGGGAAAACGGTTTTGTAATGTAATCGTCCGCGCCCAGACCCAATCCGCGGATTTTATCTATATCGTCTTTTTTGGCTGATACCATCAAAATAGGAGTGTTTTTCTCCTCCCGGATTTTCCTGCAGATTTCAAAGCCATCCGTACCCGGAAGCATCAGATCCAGCAGAAACATGTCAAATTCCTCATTCAGCGCTCTCTCCAATCCACGGCTGCCGTCATGCTCCACCTCCACTTCGAAACCGCTCAGCTCCAGATAATCTTTCTCAAGGTCTGCAATCGCCTCTTCATCTTCTACGATTAATATTTTACTCATTTGGTACCTCCTGATATTTCCGTATTACAAAGTACATAATCGTACCTGTGTTTTCTTTACTTGTCGCCCAGATTTTTCCGCCGTGATCCTCGATAATCTTCTTAACGATGGAAAGCCCGATCCCACTGCCGCCGGTAGCGGAATTTCTTGAAGAGTCAGTGCGGTAAAACCGGTCAAATATATAAGGCAGGTCGCGGGCGGATATACCCTTCCCATTATCCTCGATTTCAACCTGGATAAAATCGCCTACGTCCTTGATGCGGATATTAATCTGGCCTTTCTGTTTATCCATATATTTTACGGCATTGTTGATAATATTATTAATTACCCGCATCAACTGCTCCGGGTCGGCAATAATCACAATATTTTCATCCGCATAATTAAAATATGTCAGACCGATTTCACGGGTCTCCAAATCCAGACCGATTTCTTCGATACAGTCGTTAAAATATTCCGCCACATTGATTTTATTGAAATTATAAGGAATGCGGTTTGTGTCAATCTTGGAATACAACGTGAGCTCATTTATAAGGCGGTCCATCTCATTTGCCTTATTGTATATTGTCCTCAAATAGCGCTCCATCTTCTCCGGCGTATCCGCCACACCGTCGATAATTCCCTCGGAATATCCTTTCACCGCAGTAATCGGCGTTTTCAGATCATGGGCAATATTGCTGATCAGGGCTTTGTTTTCCTTCTCTGACGCCATTTTTTCTTCCGTAGATTCCTTCAGACGCTGTCTCATTTCCTCAAAATTACGGCACAGGTCGCCCATCTCATCGTTTTCATCATAATCAATTGTAAAGTCCAGGTTTCCCTCCTTGATATTCTTCGTGGCCACCTGGAGCTTCTTAAGCGGAACCATAGTTCCCCGGTAAATCCAGATAGTCATGACGCCCGCCGTCAAAGCCAGGATCAGAATCACTGACACTCCAATATCGATAACGGTCTGGCGTATCTCCGGCTGCACGCTCTCGGAGGAAGTAATAATATAGACGCTTCCCTCTGATTTATCCGTGCATACAAAGTCCACCTGCTTTAACAGCGACTGCGTGTCGCCGTCCAGATAGTATCCGGCTTCCACATTGGAATCCGCTTCCCCGTAACGGGGCAGCTGTCTTTCCCACTGTTCGTCATCAACCGCGCTCTCGCCCTGATATCCGTTAAAAATCAATTCCCCGTCTTTACAAAAAATAAGAAACGAACTTTTTTCCTGTAATTTCGCGTTCGCCGCCTCCAGATAATCCATGCTTTCCAGTTTACCCGGATCTGTTTTGGATAACGCCGCTATTTCTTCATAATCCGCTTTCGTGTACCGGCTCATTAACTGCAGGGAACTGGACAGGACTCCATAAGTATCCGCGATCTCCAGACCGTAAGTCTGCTGAATTACTTTCATCTGTATTTTGTAAAAACCAAACAGCACTGTACAAGCCAGACCGATTGGCAGGATAATGATAATGCAAAAGGCAACCACCAGCCGCGTCTTTAATTTCATAACCAGAAACCTCCCGCACCGATTTCCTTCTCGATATATTCATTATGGGCATTATATCATGT
>CAZGMH010000171.1:0-4366 GCA_964526765.1 uncultured Eubacterium sp. | reverse complement strand
TCACGCTCTCTGGTTTCCGGTGCGTTCATCGTCTCCGTGACCTGGATATATTTCTTCTCATCTGCTTTTGTGGCAATAAAATCCACTTCCTGATTATCTATCTTTCCTATCGCCACATCGTACCCGCGACGCAGCAATTCAAAGTAAATGATATTCTCCAAAATATGCCCGCTGTCACCCTCCCGGTAACCAAGCAGATAATTCCGCAAACCAATATCTACCACATAATACTTACCCAGCGTGCGCAGATATTCTTTACCTTTGATATCGAAGCGCTTGATCTCATAGAAGATATATGCTTCGCAAAGAGCCTTGATATATGCCTGAATTGTCTGTACCGCGGGCTTGCTTTTGCGGATTCCGTTTTCCAGCAGTCCTTCATCGACAAGCGTATTTCCAATGGAAGTGGCCGAAGTGTTGTTTCCAATATTGTCCGCAAGAAACATTATGATTTTCCGGAGTAAAATTGGATCTGTCAGGGCATGCTCGCCTTTTCTTTTTTCCCGCTCCAAAATATCATTAACCACCACGGCTGAATAAACGCCATCCAATGCCGCCGTCACCCTGTCAATTTCCAATCCTATATCCGCTAACATCGGCATACCGCCGAATCTGGCATAGGCATCAAAAAGTTCACGCAGCTCATAGACTTCCCCATCGCTATCAGTAACGCGCTTCTTCATACCGCCGGCCGGAGATTTCCGTTCCGTCACGTTATATCCATGGAAATCCAGAAACTCTCGAAAAGAAAGCGGAAAGACCTTGATTTCCACATATCTGCCGGACAAATAAGTGGACAATTCCGACGACAGCAAATATGCGTTGGAACCTGTAATATAAATGTCACAGTCGAAATCCACACGGAAAGAGTTCACCGCATTTTCCCATCCGGGAATCTTTTGTACTTCATCAAAAAACAGATACATTCTCTGCCCGGACAGTATACGATCCTTAACATAGTCATAAAATCCTCTGGCGTCCATATCAGGAATACTCATGGACTCAAAATTAATTTCTATGATCTGCTCTTTTCGGATGCCGCTGCTGCACAAGTGCTGCACCATCAGCTTCATCAGGCTGGATTTGCCGCATCGACGGATACCGGTTATAACTTTAATCATCTCCGTATCCTGAAATGCAATCATTCGTTTCAAATACAGATCTCTGTTTTTCAACGTTGCTTTCAACATGCCCCTTGCACCACCTTTCGTGCAGAAGCATATCACAAACTTCCAAAAAATTCAAGTTTATCATATCAATCTTACAAACTTGGTATTTCTTTTCTGCTTAATTATACAATTTCCATTGCTGCAAGATATCCGCCATGTACTGCATCCGCTACCTTTCCTGCCCGCGCAGCATCACCGATTACCCATGTCCTGATATCACCGGCAGCTTCCCTGAGTTTTTCCACCACATCCGTATTTGGGCGCATACCCATAGAGAAGCAATAAGAATCTGCCTTTAACAATTCTTCTTTGCCATCTTTCTCAATCTTAACTCCCTCATCGGTAAATTCCAGACATTTTGCCTCCAGAACCTGCTTCATGCCCCTGTTATCCATCTCACAGAGCAGTGCATTCCGGTAGTATCCGAATGTCTCGTTCGCAATCATCGGAAGCATCTCCACAACGGTTACTTTCCGTCCGTGATTTGCCAGGTGCAAACCTACTTCACAGCCCACCAGACCACCGCCGACAATCACTACATTCTCGCCAATCTCATCCATTCTGTCATATGCGTCAAGGGCGTTAATCGCTTTTTCGATACCCGGAATCGGAGGTACAAAAGGATGAGCGCCAACCGCAATGATAATCGCATCCGGTTTTACTTCATCAATAAACGCTTTGTCCACTTCCGTATTCAGGCGGATATCCGCGCCGCTTCTGACTGCATCATTAATAATGACATTTTTTGCATTCATCAGGTCTGCTTTATCTTCATCTTTATCGGTGAAGTTTATGGTTCCGCCAAGACGGTCGGATTTTTCAGCCAGAATAACCTGATGTCCCCGTTCTGCCGCCGTAACAGCCGCCTGGCATCCGCCGACGCCGCCGCCAACGATCAGGACTTTGCGGGAAGCTTCCGGCGCCGGCAATGTCTCCGGGTAGAATCCAAAGCCTGTCTTTGGATTAATCGCGCAGCTTCCCATGGAAGCCGGTGAATAAATCTTCATCGCTGCCTCCGGTCCGATTTTATCCCAAAGCGGAATATCGGTCGGATGCTCACAGAATCCCGGATAACAGTTAAAGCATCTCACGCAGCGGCGGATCGTATCTTCTTTTCCCTCCAGCGCTTTGTTCGGCATCTCCGGGTCTGCAAAGCCCTGACGCCCAAATTCAACAAAATCCGTTTTTCCTTCGGCAATTGCCTGTTCTGCCAACTCCGGTCCGTTAAATCCGCCGATAACAGATACATAAGATTTCTTCACCGCTGCCTTTACCTTCGCAGCGTACGCAAGATTCAGGCCATGAGGCTCCAGGAAGGAAGAAAATGTCTTTGTCCGGCTTCCAAGCCATTTCAAACCATTTGATACATGAATAATATCAACCATTCCATCAATTTCTTTACAGAACGCAACCGTATCGTCGATGGTCATGCCGCCCGGTACGCCGTCCTCTGCGGAAAAACGAAGCTCGACAATTCCATCCTCTCCGATTCCCTTCCGACATGCCTCTATAATCCTCTTGGGAAAACGGGCGCGGTTCTCCATGCTTCCCCCATATTCATCCGTACGATGATTGGTCCACGGGGATACAAACTGCTGAAGTAAAAATCCATGACCTCCGTGAAGGAGAACACCGTCAAATCCACATTCTTTTGCAAATCTGGAAATTTTGTAAAAATCATCACAAACCTTCTGCATCATTTCCTCATTCATGCCCGTTACTTTGACGCCATCCTCGCGGACCATATCCTCCGGTCCCCAGGGCGTTTTTGATACTTCCGCCCGGCTTCCCTCATGGGAAAATTCATAGTAGCACAGCGCCCCCTGCGCCTTGATGCGGGATGCATATTCTTTGGAAATTTCAAAATCCTCACCCTCGAATTTTTCAAAGTCAATCTTTCTCTCCTGAAAAAGGGTGGCAGCCTCCTCAAAATTCAGCGGCATCTCACCGGTAGATACACAGGCAAAGCCCCCTGCTGCGCGGCGTTCTACCATCCGATAAAGATTCTCACTGATTTCCGGAATAAAATAGTTCGCATGTACAAACATCGTCGGCGCTGCTTTCATGCGGTTTTTGTACACTTTTCCCCTGATCGTGACAGGGCTGAATAAATGCGGGTACTTGATTTCTCCTGGTTTGCTCATCCTAAAATCCTCCTCTTTTTTTCTTTGCGTTCATTTTTGATATTTTTATTATAAATCACATTTTACAGGATTGAAAGCATTGTTTTAACATGATATGATAAGTAAAACTTATTATTTATCATTCACAAGGAGGTCGTAATGCAGATACGCCAGTTAGAATATTTCGTCGCTGTCAGCGAGCACTTAAATTTCACCAAAGCAGCAAAACAATTTTACATTTCCCAGACTGCCGTCACACAACAGATAAAAGCCCTGGAACAGGAGCTGGGCGTACAGCTTTTCAACAGAAATAACCGCCGGGTAGAGCTGACCCCTGCCGGAAAAACTTTTTTAGAGGATGCCAAAGCGATTCTGCGCCGCACAAGGGATGCCTTTGACCGGGCAAAACGGGCGGACACGGTTTTCACCGGAAATATAAATCTTGGATTTGTAAAAGGATTTGAAAAAACCGTCCTGTCGGATTTGCTTTCGGACTTTCACGTCCAGTATCCAAATATTTCCTTTTCCCTGACCCGTGAAAATGTATCTGAACTGTACGACGGCATTCTGGATCACAATCTGGACATTATCATAAATCTGCAATATTCCACCGACGATCTGGAAGAAATGAACACAAAGCTTATCCGGCATTATCCTCTCCTGGCTGTCATGCCTGCTTCACATCCTCTTGCACACCGCACCGGCATCAAACGAAGCGAATTGAAGGGATATCCCCTCGTCGACATCAAAAAGAGCGACAACCGCTATGGGGAAACTACCACAATTTTGAACGCTTTTACCAGGGCGGGATTTCTGCCCAATGTACAATATGTCTCCGATGATATTGAGACGAGTATTCTTGCCGTCGCTGCCGGAATCGGCTATGCCCTGCTGCCCTCCTACATCACGGATTCCCTGTCTATGAAGGAAAAGGTTATTGCCGTTCCCATTGAAGGAGAAGAAAAGCAGATGACCGTTATCGCAGCATGGCATAAGGAAAATCAAAATCCCGCATTAAAGAGGTTCCTGAATGACTGCATCTTTCCGGCAATTGAGAATAAGAGATTCTAAAAA
>CAZGMH010000170.1:0-4403 GCA_964526765.1 uncultured Eubacterium sp. | reverse complement strand
GTGCGGAAGAAAACAGAAAGCGTTTTGACAAGTGGGGGATCGGCGGACAGGTAACGCCTGTCTGCGAGGATGCAAATGAACTGCATTTCCGGGAAAAGATATTTGATGCATTGGTCATTGGTCAGTGTTGACGCCTATCATTACTTTGCAGGCAAAAAGGGATTTTTTCAGGAAAAAATTCTGCCGTTTATGAAGGATGGCAGTGTGGTTCTTATCGCCGTGCCCGGCATGAAGGATGAATACGGCGACCGCGCAAACGAACTTATCTTCGGGTGGCTGGGCGACGAAGCCTGCCTGTTTAAAAGCCCGCAGCATTGGAAGGAACTTATCGGCAGCCATGACCGGATCGAAGAAGTGAACACCTGGGAAATGGAATGCTTCGACAAGGCATGGAACGATTGGCTCGCCGCCGATAGCGAATTTGCCCGGGGCGGCAAACAACATTTTGAAACCATGATTCAGCCATATACCTGTTTTGTCGGTATATATTAAGCTAAAAGAGAGTGCGCAATAAAAATATACATGATTTGATAAGAATATAGATACCTGAAAGGGAGGATTTTGGTATGTTTAGGGAAATGAGAAGAATAAAAAATGAGATGCCGGCAGAGGAAGCAAAGAGCTTGCTGAAAAAGAACAGGAGGGCTGCTTTTTCCGTAAACGGAGACGGCGGCTATCCCTATACGATTCCCATTAATTTTTATTATGAGGAAGAGGAAAACAGGATTTATTTCCACAGTGCAAAAAAAGGGCATAAGGTGGACGCTGTTAAGGAAAATGACAAAATCTGTTTTACGACCTGGGATGACGGTTATCTTGAGGATGGGGACTGGGCATTTCACGTATCAAGCTGCGTCGTGTTTGGACGTGCCAGGCTGGTAGAAGACCGTAAAATCACAGAAGAGAAAATAAGAAAATTTGCCCTTAAATACTATCCCACAGCGGAAGAGGTTGAGGAGGAAATCAGGGCAGGCATTGACAGGGTCCAGTTGGTATCCATAGAAATCGAGCATATTTCAGGCAAAAAGGTTCATGAAAAATAGGCAGCGTAAAAAATGGGAAAAGCTTGCTTATGTCCTTCCTGCTTTTCGATATCTGCCGTACTGCGCTTTTCTTTTCTGCAAAGTCAGACGGAAGTCGTCATAGCGAGTAAAGAAGCAGCCGCGAGGCGGGTCATGAGGGTTTTCGATCCACCGATGTTGACCAGCTCCTGTGATACCGGCGCCAGAACAGCGCCGCCGACGCCTCCGGCGCCGTTGATAATCCCGGAGATAAAAGCCGCAGGAGAGCATAATGGCTCCGAGGATAATGGCAAAGGAGTTGGATGTTTTCAGGGCAACGACACCGAAAAATGGCTGGGCAAATCCATAAAGCAGTTGTGCAATAGCAATGGAAAGGCTGACATCCGTTGCCGGGATGCCGGTTGCGGCAACGATAGCGTTGGTAATCAGCCCATAGTTGACGCGTATGCCGTTGTTCAGCGCATAAATGAGACATCCAGAGGACGCTATGATTATAACTTGGAGTAACCCGATTTTCTTTTTGATATTTACGGACATATTGACCTTTCTGATCTGTAAAGATTTCATTAACCTCAAATTCAATATATCGTATCATCGGCATGGTATATTGTCAATAAAAGAAAGGGTGAATTTGCGCTGTCGTGATTGCCGGCAGATGGAGGGCGGATCCGGGAAAATAATGCAGGCGAAGCACAGAAGAGCCGGAAAAGGGAGGTCATCATGAATGAACTTGAATTGTCTAAGCGGCTGACACCGGACTGGAAAACGCCGTTTGATTTGGGGGAGAACCAATGATTATAAGCGCGAGCCGAAGAACGGATATTCCCTCATATTATTCCGAATGGCTTTTTAACAGGTTGAAGGAAGAATATGTTTTAGTAAGAAATCCAATGAATATTCATCAAATAAGCAGAGTAGATTTATCGCCCAGGCTCGTTGATGGGATAGTCTTTTGGACGAAAAATCCTACGCCAATGTTAAAAAGATTGGAAGAACTTGAAAAATATAATTTCTATTTTCAATTCACCTTAACGGCATATGGACCAGAGGTTGAAGCAGGTCTTCCGTCAAAGAATACGGTTATTATACCTTCATTTCAGCGATTATCGAAAGAAGTTGGAAAGGAAAAGGTGATTTGGAGGTATGATCCTATTTTTCTTAATGAAACTTATACAGTAGACTATCATTGTAAGTATTTTGAAGTATTGGCTTCCAGGCTTGCACAATACACAGAAAAATGTACAATTAGTTTTTTGGATTTTTATAGAAATACAAGGCGCAATATTAAACCATTGCGTATACAGCCAATTACTGAAGAACAGCAAATGGAAATAGTAGAAAAGCTTGTTGGAATAGCAAAAAGATATGGCTTGAATTTAGATACTTGTGCAGAGTCTTGTGATTTCGGAAAATTGGGAGTTTCTCACGCTTGCTGTATTGATAAAGAACGATTTGAAAGAATCGGCAACTATAAACTGAATATTGAAAAGGACAAGAATCAGAGAGAGGAATGCGGATGTATAGCGAGCATTGATATTGGAGCTTATAATACGTGCAAAAACAACTGCTTATATTGTTATGCTAATTACAGCAGTACAAGTGTGAACGGAAATTTTGGTAAGCATAATTTGGAATCGCCTTTATTATTTGGAGAAATAAATGAGGGTGATATAATTAAAGAAAGAAATGTAAAATCGTTCATAGATGGGCAGCTGACGTTATTTGATTTTGAGAAGGCAGTTGGAAAGGAGCGGTCGCTATGAATGTATATGAATTTGGAAAAGAGCATGAGGACGTGATTCTGCTGATCCATCCCTCCGTGGTAAAGTGGGATTATTTTGAGTATGTCATTCCGCTTTTAGAGAAAAAATATCACCTCATTGTTCCGGCGCTTCCGCATCTTGGGCATGGAGGGCTGGTTTTGTTGAAGCCGGAGTTATTTGCGGAGATGGCAGATGATTTATAAAGGAAAGGCGAGGGAGAAAAGAGAATGAATAAAAAAATATGGGACTTATATGCGCCGATTTACGAAAAGGCTATGAGGGCGGACAGAAAAATGTATGAGGCTATGTATCAGCGGATTCCAAAAGTGATTGAAGGCAGGGATGTGCTGGAAATCGCTACCGGACCGGGGCTGCTGGCAAAGCATGTGGCATATGCTGCGCATAAAATTATTGCCACAGACTATTCGCAGGGAATGATCGCAGAGGCAAAAAAAGGAGAGTACCCCAAAAATCTGACGTTTGAGGTTGCCGATGCGACGGATTTGCCCTATGATGCGCATTCCTTTGACGTGGTTTTGATTGCCAATGCGCTCCATGTCATGCCGCAGCCGGAAAAAGCCCTTCAGGAAATAGACAGAGTATTGAAGAAAAAAGGGCTGCTGATCGCCCCCAATTTTGTGGCGCACAAAAGCGGTCTGATAAGCCGCATATGGTCGGGAATTTTAAAAATTGGCGGGATAAAATTTGAACATCAGTGGACAGCGGAAGAATACAGGGAATTTCTTGCGGAGAATGGCTGGAAAGTGATAAACTGCAAAGAAATGCCGGCGCGTATTTCGCTGGTTTATGTTGAATGTGTCAGGGGAAACAGAAATGCGGAGATGGAAAATGCGGCGCTTTCCAAAGGCTGAGGAATGGTTTGCCGGATTTTATCGTTTTCCTGGCAATGATTTTGTTGATTCTTGCAGAAAAATCAGTTATAACTATAATGATAAGAAAGGAAAAGAAATCTATGAAAAGACATTCAACAATTTTGCGCTTCATGGCTCTTTTGCTGGTTTTTGTACTGTGCCTTTCGGCGGTTGACACCGTGGTTCCGGCGTACAGGGGAAAAACAGTAGAAGCAATGGAGGAAGAACAGGAAAACCAGACGGCGGACACGCTGAAAACGGACGAATCAGAAAGCGGCGATGTGACGGAGCAGTCAGAATCCGCTTCGGACGATGCGACGGAGGACGCCGGGACGGAGACGGATAGCGATACGGAGGCGCAATCTGAAACCGCAGGCGGGGAGGCAGGCGATACATCCGCTTCGGAAACAGAAGGCGTTACCGGGGAAGCAGTAACAGAAGGGGGTTCAGAGGAATCGGAAGAGGCATTTGAATCTGAGACGGCATCTGAATCTGAGACAGTATCCGAATCCGAGACGGAATCGGAGACGGAGCTTACACTGGCGGAAGAAGAGGCAGAGCTGCTTTCGCTCGCCGAGGGTACGGCATCAAACGGATATTTTACAATGGATGTTTTGGGCGAAGGCGGGATCCCGGTCTTTTTTGACCTGTATTATTCATCTGCCTCAGATTACGAGATCAGCAGCAGGAGTATCAGCATAAAAGCGGAACCGGATTCAGATTGGGAGACGTTTTCCTGCAGATGG
>CAZGMH010000169.1:1796-4421 GCA_964526765.1 uncultured Eubacterium sp. | reverse complement strand
CTTTACTTTACTCATCTTCAACACTTTGTTCTCCCCATTCTTTAAATCAAAAAAAGAATCCTATAAAACAAGAAAAGTGTGCTTCTCGCACTCTCGCGGACAAAATTTAGAAAGCACAGCTTTTCTTGCCGCGCCGAGTGCAGCCGCTTTAGCGGCTTTATTCTCTATGCACGAGTGCGCATCCTTTGCCCGCAGGGCTTTTGTTTCATAGGAACAGTGCGAAGCAATTTCCTATAAAACAAAAAATTCTTTCACACATCCGGACAGTGCATCCATATCTGCTGTTCCCATCAATTCCCGTATCGAATGCATTGCCAGCAGCGGAACTCCGATATCCGCTATGGAAATCGGCAAAAATGCAGACGCTATACTGCCCAGCGTCCCGCCGCCCGGCACATCGGACCTGTTCGCATATTTCTGATATGGAATGCCTTTTTCATCACAAATCTGCTGAACCACTGCCACAACCCTGCTGTCTGTCGCATAAGACTGGGAACATGCCTCTTTAATGCAAATGCCTCCGCCCAGTTTCGGCGCAAGTACCGGATCCGCCTTGCCCGGATGATTCGGGTGGATGCCATGCGCCACATCCACAGAAAGCATCATGCTGTCATAGAGCGCTTCCTCCCCGGCGTCAAACGGCAGGCTGCGCAAAATTTTCTTTAACAGATTTAACATCTGCATAGATGCCGCTCCCTGCGCAGTGCGGCTGCCAATCTCCTCATGGTCGAACATGGCGGCGACATTGACTCCGTGCGCCGCCGCACCTCCTGTAATTCCATCCAACAATGCCTGTACGCTGGTCGTATTATCCAGATGCGGCGCAGAAATCAACTCCTGATCCATACCTGTGTAAACCGGCTGCTCTGCACTATATAAGTACAGGTCAAAATCCAGAATTTCTTCTGGTTTTACCTGCAATTTGTCCGCAAGGAAACGCAAAAATCTGTTTTCCCCATTTAAGTCCGACTTCAGGCCGGCAACGGGCAGCATATCCGTCTGCCTGTTCAGTTCCACGCCTTTATTCACTTCCCGGTTCATATGGATAGCCAGATTCGGTATCGTGCAAAACGGTTCCCTGATATCCACAAAACGAATCTCCGGTTTCAGGACACAGTCACTCCGAAGCGCCACTTTGCCTGCCGCGCTCAACGGACGATCCAGCCATGTGGAAAGTATCGCCGCGCCATAAACCTCTACATTCAACTGCAGATAGCCATGTTTTTCCATCTGTGGGTCCGCCTTGATATATAATCCGGGAAAATCCGTATGGGCCGCCGCAATCCGCACGGGAATATCACGTTCCAGATCATCGCCCACCGTGAATGCAAACAAAGAGGAATCCCGGTGCTTTACATAATATTTTCCCCTTTGTTCGAGCTGCCATATATCGGACATGGACAAAGGCGAAAATCCATGTTCCCTCAAACGTTTTTCTGCTGCAAGCACAGTATGATAAGGGGATGTTGACGCCCTCAGCAATTCAAATAATGATTCCATTCTGTCTCCTTTTCAGTCACTTTATCATTGATTTTTATATACCGAATACTTATAATTTAACTTATGGAACTGGCAAACAGATTCACAAGTCTTGCCAAATTCGCCACTTATCATAACACAATCACCGGATTTTGTGAACAGGAGATTTTTGTATGATCGCTTTACAGATTACTGATGTCGGAACTTTTATGAACAGCCTGCTGAAAGGAAACCTCTTTGACCATTTTCTTCTTCAGGAGGCCACCATCACACAGGCTGTTTCTTATACGATTGACGGAACATTAAATAAGGATTATTATTCCGCAGAAGAATTGGAAGAAATGAATTTGCACGGCTGTTCATATCTGCCCTTTTCTTACACCCGTCCCGCCTGCTTTGCGCTTATAAAAGGCAGAAAAAAGCCGGGATATTTCAGGTTTGTATTTCTGCTGTCACCGAAAAATCAGGAAAGCACCATTACAAAATCCGGGAGCAGTTTTCACAATGACGACGTCCGCGCCATGTATCTGAATCTGACCTATAAAAACAACATCCTCACCTGTACCACCGGAGTTTCCTATAAATTATTCTCTCTGGACAAAACATTGGACCGGGAATGGGACCGATTGGTAAGGCTCTTTTTTAAACAGAACGGTATTGATACGGAACAGATCGGCTAGGCATCCCCGATTTCAGAAAAAAGCAGCAGGGCGCTCCCAATGAAAACGCAGAAATCCGCCGCATTGAAAACAAGCTTTCTGATATGCGGAAACGGCGCCTTAAACTGAACATAATCGGTTACATATCCATGCAAAAACCGTTCCAGCAGATTTGCAAGCCCTCCGCCAACGATCAGGGCCAGCCCTGTTTTCAGTACTTTCTTTCCCCGCAGAGGGAGTGTCAGCAAAAATAAGGCTGTGAGAATCCCCACAACTATAACTCCGATTATTTTCACCGCTTTTGGCCGCTCCTGCAGACGGTTTCCCGCCATACCATAATTATGATGCCGGTTGAAAAACAACGGCAGCCCTTTGCACTCCTTCTTTTCATTCAGCTTTATTTTCTTATGTGCCAGCCGGCGCAATACGGTTTCCGCAGCGCAGATGGCGGCTATTATAAAAATATATATCATTTCCTCTGTCTCCT
>CAZGMH010000169.1:0-1696 GCA_964526765.1 uncultured Eubacterium sp. | reverse complement strand
TTTGATGATTCTGTTTCCGACAGTTCTGCTTCTATTAATTGGTACGCCTTTAAAAACGAAATGTTTTTCTCACGGGCGATTCCGGCAACACTCTCATATTCCGGGGCAAGCCTTTTCCCGTCCGGCCGGCAAAGAATTTTTACCTCTACCTCTCCCAGGGAAGTCATCATTTTCCGGCTTTTTCTCTCCAGTACCGTCCTCTCCATAAATTGCCGGCGGACGCCAATCGTTGTTGTCTCCTCAAACAGAATCTGTTCCATTCGTTCCCTGTCGTTTGGCTTGCACAACACCGTAAGCAGATAGGCAGGTCGGTTTTTCTTCATATATACCGGGGTATAGTTTACTTCCAATGCCCCCGCACGGAAAAGCCGGCTCATGGCAAATCCAAGCGCTTCTCCGTTACAGTCATCCAAATTGCATTCTAACTTGCACACCTTATCCGAGTTTACATCATTTCCTTCATTTTTGTTTCCGCATGTCTCTGTTTCTCCAACATTCTTATCGCAAACTTCCTCAATCAGCATTGCGCGCAGAATACTTGGTCTCTCGTAATTGCGTTTACCTGCTCCGATACCAATGCGTTTCACGACATATGTATCCGGCAGCCTGTCGCCGGTTCTGACAGCCGCCGCAATTGCTGCCCCGGTTGGCGTCACAAACTCGCCTTCCGTATCTGTCTGATGCAGCTTCAACCGGTGGGCGCTGACAATATTCAATGTGGCCGGAACCGGAACCGGTATCACACCATGCTGGCAGCGGATATATCCGCATCCTTCATACAACACGGGAACAATCACTTCTTTGACTGAAAGATTGTCCAGGCATACCGCCGCGGCGGCAATATCAACGATAGAATCCACCGCGCCGACTTCATGAAAATGTACTTCACTTTTCGGCACGCCGTGGGCTTTTGCTTCCGCATCTGCGAGAATATCAAAAATGCGGTTTGCAATATTCTTTGCATTTTCCGTCATCTCTGAATGTTCAATAATATCGTATATTTCCGGGAGACCGCGGTGCACATGTGAATGAGTATGCCCATGACTATGTCCATGTTCGTGGCTATGCTCATGCCCGCAGCTATGTTCATGCTCGTGATTATATTCATGGATATGCTCGTGACCATGTTCATGGCTATGTTCGTGACCATGTTCATGGCTATGCTCGTGTTCATGGACATGTCCATGCAGATATTCCATATCATGATCGTGATTTTCATGTTCTTTATCCAGTTTCACTGCAAAATCACAGGCATCCAGACCTGACTTTTTAACGCGGCTGATCTCTATCTCATAACCGTCCAGATGCAGACTGCCAAGCGCCGCTTTCAATACTTCCTTATCCGCACCCAGATCCAGCAATGCAGCTACCGTCATATCACCGCTGATTCCGGCATAACATTCTAAATACAATTTCTGTCTCATCTTTACTCTCCTTACCCAATTTATGCTATATCTATTATAAAGTAAGCCTTTGAAAAAGACCACTAAATTCTAACCAATAAGTATAATTATTCAGAATAACCAGGTTTTTCACTATGATTACTTTTTGGTCATATGGAAAATGCATAAAAATTTGAATTATTTTTTTAAATCATTGTGAACACTTACATCCAAACATTTGCTATTATAATAACTGTAAAAACCCCCAATACATTATATAGTTTTTTGCTACCCCCATAGTAAAAAATACCTTC
>CAZGMH010000168.1:0-4526 GCA_964526765.1 uncultured Eubacterium sp. | reverse complement strand
CTATAATTTACATAGCATGTCGAGGCTCTTTCCATTCTTGGAAAGGAGCGAATATGAATGTCCGAGAAAAGAAGAGACACGAAAAACCGCGTCCTTCGTACCGGAGAGAGCCAACAAAAAAACGGAAGGTATGTCTATAAGTATATCGAAGGCGGTAGACCTAGGTTCGCCTACTCATGGAAGCTAGTGGCGACGGACCGGACGCCTAAAGGCAAGCGAGACTGCCTTTCTCTTCGCGAAAAGGAAAAAGAAATCCGCAGAGATCTAGATGATGGAATCAATCATCTGGGAAGCCGTATGAGCGTGTGTCAGCTCTACGAGAAGCACACTAGCTTACATTCAAATGTAAAGGAGGGAACCAAGCGCGGACGCGCCCAGCTCATGCGTCTTTTAAGAGAGGACGCAATCGGAAGTATGGCAATCGGAGACGTGAAGCCTTCTGACGGTATGGCGTGGGCATTGCGAATGCAGTCGAGGGGCTATGCTTATAAAACCATAGCCAATCATAAGCGTTCCTTAAAAGCTGCGTTCTACACAGCTATTTCGGATGATTTTATTCGCAAAAACCCGTTTGACTTTGATGTATCTGAGGTCCTTGATGACGACACGGAGCCGAAGGAGGCACTATCACCTGCCCAGCAGGCAGCATTGCTTGATTTCATGCGCAGCAGCAAGGTGTACCAAAGGCATGTTGACGAGGTAATCATTCTACTTGGAACGGGTATTCGCATATCGGAACTTTGTGGATTGACCGAAGCGGATATCGAGTTGAATAGTGGGAAAATCAGTATCACACACCAACTTCTGCGCAACGGCGGCAGTTATTCTACTCCTGCGCCGAAGACGGCAAGCGGTGTAAGACAAATCCCGATGACCAAAGAGGTCAGGGAGGCGTTCGTGCGCGTGTTAGAAAACAGGCGTCAATCAATGTTGCCACCCAGCAATGAACACAAGAGGTTTCTCTTCCTCACACAGAGAGGCACCCCGAAAACGGCGGGAGGTTATGCCGCCATGTTTCGTGGTCTTGTGAAGAGTTATGAAAAAAGTGGCGGCATTGAGCTTCCGAGAGCCGTTACGGCACACACCATGCGACATACTTTCTGCACAAACCTGGCAAACGCAGGGATGAATCCAAAAGCCTTGCAATATCTCATGGGGCACTCCAGCATCACAATGACATTGAACTACTACACACATGCGAATTTCGAGAGTGCGGAAGCGGAAATGCGAAGACTTACCGTTTGAGCTTTGAGCGGTGGTTTTGCTACATAACGTACTACTTTTCATTACCGTGTAAAGTGAAATTTCGTGAGCTTCCGTGAATTTCCTTGATAGGGAAAAAGATTAAAAAACCAGCAACCATGCGGTTTTGTGAACTTTTGAGACCTACTGTGAGAAGATTCAGAAACAATGTATTGATTTAAGTAAAAAATTAATAAAATCCTTATTATAAATCACAACTTCTCTTTTTTAGAATGTAATCAGGCGTACCACAGAAAACGGAAAGTGTTTTCGGGTGCGCCTGATTTTGTTTATTTCATAAGATTCGGGTGTGAAAAGCCTGTGCGAGACACACTTTTCCTGCTATTTTCGAATACCTTCCACCCGGACAAGCGGCTGTACCTCCGGTACTAACTCAGAAATATGGGGAATATCACCGATGACATTGTCTGCCAGCCAGTCCATTGAAATGATTTCCTTGGCATTCAGCCGGTAGTTTGCGTCGGGCTGTACAATGCCGTTTTGTGAGGTGAGTATCCCGTCAAAGGGGGTGATTTCATATTTGCTGATGGAATCGCGCAGGGAATGCAGCAGTATCCGCGTCTCAGCGGATACCCCGGAGGAATAGATTACATCGATTACCCCGGAGGACATTCCCCACCAATAGCTGACTGCGGCGTCGTCGGTCTTTTTCTCCGTATTCCATGCTCCGTTTTGTATGCTGCGGATAATGAGTTCATAATATTTTCCCCAATCCCAGACAGGCAGAGCTACATTAACCGGGGTTTCGCCGTTTACCCTGAAAAGACCGAACTGCTTGGTAGCATTGTGAGGGACAATCATATCATGGTGGGAGATATAGGTAACGCCCAGGGAATAAAATTTGTCTGTCAGATTTATTCCCGCATTCTTTTTCAAGGTGGTCCATTCCAGATATACTTTGGCGTGGGGATTTACCATTTTTACGCCCCGGGCAAAAGCATTGATATTTGCCGTTATACCGTGGATAGGGTGGTCTGCAATATAACCGATTTTATTTGTGTCGGTCATAATTCCCGCCAGTACGCCGGTCAGAAATTTGGCTTCAAACATGCGGCCGAAATAGGTGCGGATACTGTTGTGGGATGCGTCCAGGGAGCAGTTTAATATTTTTATTTCCGGGTGGTTTATGGCAGCCTTTAAGCTGGCGGGCAAAAAGTCCGGGACGGTGGTAAAAATCATTTCATTCCCGTCGGAAATGGCGCGCTCAATTGCCTCGTCTATTCCGCTGATACCCCGGATACCATCATAGACAGAGGTTTTGATTGCGTCGCCAAATGTTTCCATGAGATGTACGCGTCCCAGTTCATGCGAGTAGGTCCAGCCGGAGGTCCCGGCGGTCTGGTGATAAATAAAGGCAATGTTGGTAATTTTATCACTTTTGGCAGGCCGGAAAAAAGAAAGAAGAGGCTTTTTCTGATCGGGAGCCGGGTCGTATTGCACCGCAGGAGGCGTACCCGTGCCAAACACGGTCAGATCATTCCACATCTTTTCCAGATTTTTTCGAATATCATCCGGGGAGGCATCCTGCATTTCCTGATAAACAAACAACTCCACATAGGCGAGCATGGCATCGCCGGGGGTGATAGTGAGCGCTTTTCCGCCCAAATCCTCATATACCCGGGAAAAACGGTTATAACAGGAGCGGAATAAAAAGCGCGCTTCCTCGCTCCAGCGCTCATACTTCTGATGTCCGAGCAGATAGCTCAGTTTGGTATAGCTGCCTTCCCTGGAGAATGTAAGATAATTAATATTTGTATTCTGATAAAAATCCAGAAACTCGTAGTACAGCCGGCTTTCGGGCGTATCTTCCCGGGCAGGAATAATGCGGGTGACATATCCTGTGATGCTGTCAGCCTCAAAATATTTCATGACGCTGACACGCTTATTTCCCTCAAGCACATAATATTTATTCATATATTCATAAGCAGTGATGGGGTCGTGGATTCCCTCATTAATATGTGCATCACACAGGCAGGCCCACTTGAGTGCAAATTCCGAGGACTCATTTAAAACCGGCATAAAATTCGGCGCAAAGGAACCGGCTCTTCCGGCAGTTTTTGTGCCGACGATCATATCCAGCGGAATATCCATCAGCCCCAGCGGTATTTCACTGCTGATTTCCACATTGGCGAGGATTTCATCTAATACGGGCAGTCTGTCAGAACGGTTGTCTGCAGCACAAACTTGTATTTCCTTTTTTCCGGCCCTCATAGCGATGGCATATTTTTCCATGGACATTCTGTTCACCTCTGTTTTTTTGAAAATATTATACTTGTTTTTATGAGGAAAGACAATCTTGAACATTCGCATCCTGAAAATTATTAAACATTCATATACCTAAATGGATGATTTGCCGCTATTGACATTTCCCTTGTTCCCGGATATGCTTTATAATATAACAATTTTGTGATAACAGGGTGAGAAAAATGACGATTCAGGATATAACGTGCTTTTTAAAACTTGCGGAAACTTTAAGTTATACAAAGACGGCCTCTGCGCTGTATATTTCACAGCCGGCAGTGAGCAGGCATATCAGTTCTCTGGAGCAGGAAATCGGCAGCAAGCTCTTTGACCGTTCTGTCCGGCGCTCGGTACAGCTGACGGAAATCGGGGGGATTTTGTATCGGGGTTTCAAGCAGTGCGAAGATATTTACCGGCAGACAATGCGTACCGTGGAACTGCACACACAGCAGGCGTTGGTTCTGGTTAATCTCATGCGGGGTACGACCTTCCCGGAATCTTTTATCCCCGCCACTACACGGTTTATGGCGGAGAATCCTTCCTTCCGCCATTTTGTAAACTTTGTGGAGTATGAAGATTTTGAAACTGTGCTGGAGCGGGGGGAAATACTGATCTGTTCCAGGGAGCTTATGCCGGCGGGTAAAATTTATGAGTCTGTGAAGCTCACGAAAAAGCCGGTTCCGTATTACATTGTCGCTTCCAAGGAGCATAAAGCTTTTTCTGACCCGAATAATGCGGAGCTTAGTGCGCTGGCTGCCACCACATTGTTTCTGCCGAAGATGCTTCCGGGAAAGATGCGGGAAATTCTGGGGCAGACCATATTGCAGCTGTTCGGGAAACCTCCTGCCGAGACTTTGTATCTGGACAGTACGGATTCCGTATCCCTGTTTTTGCGCTCCCATGAGTGCTTTACAATCTGTACCGGATGGCACAAAGATGTATCGGCTTCCGAACATCGCAGTATACAGCTTCCGCTGTTTACGGAATACTACGCGTTGTGGCATCCGGAAAAGCTGAATGCG
>CAZGMH010000167.1:0-4553 GCA_964526765.1 uncultured Eubacterium sp. | reverse complement strand
TTTTCATTCAATGTTTTTCATTCAATGTTTTTCATTCAATGTTTTTCATTCAATGTTTTTCATTCAATTGTTTTTATTCTTAATTATTTTCACTCCAAAATGGCGTGCTTCATAATGAATTTTAATGCTTTGTTCATTCTGAGCTGATCGGAGATGCCATCAAGCTCCTCCTCCCCCAGTGAAGAACGAAAATCCTCGATGTCCTCTTCCTCCTCGGCAGCAATCATACACAGTTCCTCTGTCAGCTCATCAGAGCTGACCTCAAGATTTTCTTTTGATGCGACAGCGTGCAGAATGCTTTGTTCCTGAATGCTGCGGATGGCTTCCTGCTCCTTTTGGCTTATAATATCCTCTTTGGTAAAGCCGGAACGCTGACAGTAGGTTTCGAGAGTCATGCGGTTTTCCTCCAGCGTATATAGAAAATCATCATATAATTCTTCTGTGATTTCGGATTTGATGTCTTCGTCAATCTCAAACTCGCAATTTGCAATGACTGCAGAGAGGATTTCGCGGGAAAGCCTCTCATAAGCAGACGTTTCTTTTCGGATGGTCAGATTTTCCCGAATAGCTTCCTTCCAGTCGGTCAGCGTATCATGCTCGGAAAAATCTTTTGCAAAATCATCATCCAGCGGTTGATATTCCGGGAGTCTTAATTGTTTCAATGTAGTATGAAATACAACTGCCTTGCCGCTGAGCTGTTTGAGGTGATAATTTGCCGGAAAAGT
Organism: uncultured Eubacterium sp.; assembly: GCA_964526765.1. GTDB lineage: Bacteria > Bacillota > Clostridia > Lachnospirales > Lachnospiraceae > Eubacterium_I. The sequence continues at coordinate 3,828 of CAZGMH010000167.1, read as the reverse complement.
TACACAGATATCAAAAATATCTCCGGTACTCCTCCCGACAATCTGCTCCTCGAATCCCGGAACAAATGTGTGAGAGCCGAGAAGCAGCGGATAATCCCGGCTTTTTCCGCCGGGAATCGGCTGTCCGTTTAAGAATCCGTCAAAATCTAAAATGGCCTGATCGCCCGTCTGTGCCGGACGTCCATCAATATTTGTCACGATAGAGTATTCTTTCTGTTTGTTTTTCAGGACTTTTAAAATGTCCTGCTCGGAAACGGTTATATTGGGCCGTTTCGCATGTATTCCTTTGTATTGTCCAAGTTTCATAATTTGAGCCTCTTTTCCTGTAAACAAACATAGTATATCACGTTTTTTTGTTAGAAAAACTATTTTTTTAGAAAAATTAAAAAAATTTTCGAAAAAGTGGTTGACAAAACTGTATTAATATATTATTGTATTAATCAAATAATACAACAGTACAATAATACAATTAGAGGATAGGAGGATGTGGATATGCCATGGAATCTTGACAATGACCGTTCTATCTACATTCAGTTAGTAGAACAGATACAAAACCGTATTGCCACAGGATATTATAAGCCGGGAAGCCGGCTGCCTTCGGTCCGGGAGCTGGCAGGCGAGGCGGAGGTCAACCCAAATACGATGCAGAAGGCTCTGGCAGAGCTGGAACGAATGGGACTTTTGCATTCGCAGCGAACCAGCGGACGCTATGTGACAGAGGATGAAGGGAGGATTCAGAATATGAAACGACAAACAGCAAAGGAAACCATACAGGCTTTTTTACAGCAGATGGAAAGCCTTGGATTTGAAAAAGAAGAAATTATTACCCTGATTCTGGAGGAAAAGGAGGGGAATGGGCATGAATAATAACAGTATTTTTCGATGTGAACACCTCACCAGGGATTACGGAAATGTGATGGCGTTAAATGACTTTAATCTTTCACTGGAGAGCGGACGGATCGTGGGACTGCTGGGTCCGAACGGAAGCGGCAAGACGACCCTGATTAAGATTGCCAACGGCCTGCTTCAACCCACCGGCGGGAAGATTCTGCTGGACGGCTATGTACCGGGAGAAATCAGCAAATCCTTTGTATCCTATCTGCCGGATGCCAATTACCTGCCGGGGTGGATGAATGTAGACGCTCTGCTGGGGTTGTTTGAAGACTTTTATGAGGATTTTGATTATCAGAAAGCACAGGAAATGCTGAGACAGTTAAATTTGCGGGGAGAAGATAGATTGAAAACTCTCTCCAAGGGAAATAAGGAGAAAGTGCAGTTGATTCTTGCTATGAGCAGGAAAGCAAAAATTTATTTTCTGGATGAACCAATTGGCGGTGTGGACCCGGCGGCAAGAGATTATATTCTCAATACAATTATCCGGAATTATTCGGAGGATGCGCTTGTGGTAATGTCCACACATCTGATTGCGGATATTGAGAGAGTGCTGGATGAGGTTGTCTTTATCAATCGGGGGAATCTGGTATTTCACCGGGGTGTGGATGAAATTCGTGAGACGGAACATAAATCTGTGGATGAGCTTTTCAGGGAGGTATTCAGATGTTAGGAAAATTATTAAAATATGAATTTAAAGCAACCGGAAGGATGCTTGGCCTGTTATATCTGGTTGTGCTTGCCGTTGCCGCCGTGACAGGCGTGCTTGAACGTTTTAATGATGTCATATGGGAACAAAACGGAATTGCATTGGCAATATTTATGGCGATATATGTACTCCTGATTTTGGCGATGGGTATTATTACGTTCCTGATTATTATTGAGCGCTTTTACAGAAATCTCCTTCAGGGAGAGGGATATCTGATGCACACGCTTCCGGTTCCTACATGGATGCATGTGGTAAGCAAAATGCTCAGCGCCTTAATCTGGGAAGTTCTTGCGGTGGCTGTGCTGCTGATTTCACTGTTTATTTTCATTGCGGCAGGTGGAGGATGGCATGATATCATAGACATGTTTGGCGCAAATTTCCTGGAATTTCTTACCCGGAACAGAAAATTGGAAGTTGTCTTTATTATTGGTTGTCTGATTCAGCTGACACGGTTTGCGCTTATGTTTTATGCATCTATGGTTATTGGAGCCTCAGCTAACCGGCACAAAATATTTTTCAGTATCCTGGCTTTCGTGGTTATTGTAATCGTTATTAATGTCATCAGCATGGTTACAAATATGGGAGTAGTTACGAACTTTATTGTGACAGTGCAGGATCTGTCCTTTAAAGTAAGCCCGGCTTTGGATTTTTCGTTGACAAAACTGTTTGGAATACAGATATTGATGGATGCGATTTACTCCGTTGTCTTCTTTGTGATAACCAATTTCTTTCTTAAAAGGAAGTTAAATTTGGAGTAAAATCCTATGCTGCAGGGATAAATTATAGTATAATAAGCAGTCGTTGAACAAATAAAAGAACAGGAGGAATTTGTTATGGTATTGGTAAATACAGATTACATTTCAGGAAAGGAATTTGGTATGCTTGGTCTGGTAAAAGGCAGCACCATTCAGTGCAAGCATATCGGGAAAGATATCGGCGCCGGTTTTAAAACCCTGGTTGGCGGCGAGATGAAAGCTTACACAGAGATGATGGACGAGGCGAGGGATATTGCGATTCACCGTATGATTGGCGAAGCAGAGAATATGGGGGCAGACGCGATTGTAAATGTCCGGTTTTCCACATCTGCAATTGTTCAGGGAGCGGCAGAGGTTATCGCCTATGGAACGGCAGTGAAATTTGTTTAAGAAGAAGTAAAAGAAAAAATTGTCCGTGAATCATATCATGATGGAAATGATATTGATTGGCGGACAATTTTATTTGTCGATTTTATTTGTTATTCACAGCATCCTGCAAGACCGATAGCTCCGGGACCGCTATGGCAGCTTATCACACATCCGGTCATCACATATTCATAGCTTTTAAAACCGAAACGGACAGCATTTTCTTTCATCCTGTCCAGAGTGGCCTGCGAAACACCCTTCGAATACATTAAATACAGGCAGTCACGGGAGACATTGTGTTTTTCCAGATAATCCTCCATGTACTTGTCCACGAATTTTTCAATTGTCCCGCGGTATTTTTTGGAGGCCATGAGCCGGCCGTTTACAATTTCGATTAACGGTTTTAAGCGAAGCAGGGTAGCGCCCAGATATTGCGCGTTGGAAACACGTCCGCCAGCTTTTAAATAATCAAGATTTCCCGGAATAAACGAGCAAAATACTTTATCTGCCCAGCTTTGGATTTCGTCAGCAAGCGCCTGATAATCAGTCACAGAATCTTTTTTTGCCTGGATGATTTCGTAGGCTTTTGCCAGATGGGCGGTACAGCCGCCGGATACGTTTTTGGTATCAATCAGATAAATGTCCTTGAAATTACGGATGGCAATCTCGGCATTCTGATATGTACAGGAAGCCAGGGAAGTATAAGCCAGATGCATAATCACACAGTCAGGATGGTCTTCCTGTATTTTTTTGAAAAAGTCGATATATTCACCTACATTCACAGCGGAAGTGGAAGGAATCTTCTTTGTCTCCCTGTAATAATCATAAATTTTATCGACCGGAATACTCCCGTCGCGATAAGGGGTGTCATTCATGACAATATGCATGGGAGCCACCTTGACATTATATTTTTCTACTAGATTTTTCGGAAGGTCGGAACCGCTTTCCGTACTGATAATAATTTCTCTCATTTACTAAGCCTTTCCTGCTAAGGAGTTTTTGAAATCAATAGCATGTAGTTTTCAATACTACATTAAACCATTTCAATAGCTATGTCAATGATTTTTTATGGTTTACCGGAAGAAGCGGAGCGGACAATAAAAAAGG
>CAZGMH010000166.1:3090-4565 GCA_964526765.1 uncultured Eubacterium sp. | reverse complement strand
TTAATAAGCCGCATATTGCGCCGTTCATCAAACAGGACATATATACAATGAAGAAGGAGCAAACCTATGATAAATATGTTCGAGGTTAATGAGACGAACAAAATGATTTCACAGGAAAATCTGGACGTCCGTACCATTACGCTTGGTATCAGTCTGTTAGACTGTATGGATTCTGATTTGGAAAAACTGAATCAGAATATTTATAATAAAATTACTGCGCTTGCAAAGGATCTGGTAAAAACCGGAAAGGAAATTGAGAAGAAATATTCAATTCCCATTGTAAATAAACGAATTTCGATTACTCCGATTGCGCTGGTTGGAGCGGCAGCCTGCCGGACGCCGGAAGATTATGTCACAATTGCAAAAACCCTGGATCGTGCGGCGGCAGAAGTCGGCGTCAATTTTATCGGCGGTTATTCCGCCCTGGTGTCAAAAGGAATGACAAAAAGCGATGAATTGCTGATCCGCTCCATTCCGAAGGCGCTGTCCTGCACAGAACGGATTTGCAGCTCCGTAAACCTGGGTTCTACCAGGACCGGAATTAATATGGATGCCGTGAAGCTGATGGGTGAAATTGTGAAAGAAACTGCGGAGTATACGAAAGATAATGATTCCCTCGGCTGTGCGAAGCTGGTCGTATTTTGCAATGCGCCGGATGATAATCCGTTTATGGCGGGGGCATTCCACGGTGTGACGGAGGCGGATGCGGTTATTAATGTGGGCGTCAGCGGTCCGGGAGTTGTGAAAAAGGCTTTGGAGCAGGTGCGCGGCGAGAACTTTGAAGCGCTTTGCGAGACAATTAAAAAGACCGCGTTCAAGATTACCCGTGTGGGTCAGCTTGTGGCGAAGGAGGCATCCCAGATGCTGGGTATTCCTTTTGGAATTATTGATTTATCCCTGGCGCCGACGCCGGCGATTGGGGACAGTGTCGCTGAAATTCTGGAGGAAATCGGACTGGAATATGCGGGTGCGCCGGGTACGACCGCAGCCCTTGCCATGTTAAATGACCAGGTGAAAAAAGGCGGTATTATGGCGTCCTCCTATGTTGGCGGGCTCAGCGGAGCCTTTATTCCGGTCAGTGAGGATCAGGGCATGATCGATTCCGTAAAGGCAAACGCACTGACGTTGGAAAAACTGGAGGCGATGACCTGCGTATGCTCTGTCGGACTGGATATGATCGCTGTTCCGGGAGATACAAAGGCTTCCACTATTTCGGGCATTATTGCCGACGAAATGGCAATTGGCATGATAAATCAGAAAACTACCGCTGTCCGTCTCATACCGGTTATCGGAAAAGATGTGGGGGAGATGGCGGAATTTGGCGGTCTGCTTGGATATGCGCCGATTATGCCGGTCAATCCGTATTCCTGCGAGGACTTTGTCAGCCGGGGAGGCAGGATTCCCGCGCCAGTTCACAGCTTCAAAAACTGACGCGTTAGCATTGAGCAGCGCCAAATCCGCCGGAAATGCGGATG
>CAZGMH010000166.1:0-2990 GCA_964526765.1 uncultured Eubacterium sp. | reverse complement strand
CGAAAGCCGCGCACGAGGAAATCGGAGATTTCCGAGTGAGGCGCTGCGAAAAAAGGAGCCAAAGCGCTGCGGAAACTGAAAATAAGACGAAAAATAAAAAAAGCGAGGATAATGTTATGGAAAATGTATTTATTATGGATCATCCTTTAATTCAGCACAAAATTTCTCTTTTGCGGAATAAAGAGACGGGAACCAGCGAGTTTCGGAAACTGATTGAGGAGATTGCCATGCTGATGGGATATGAGGCGCTGCGCGACCTGCCATTGGAGGATGTGAAAGTTGAAACCCCCATTGAAACCTGCATGACCCCAATGGTATCGGGAAAAAAGATGGCGATTGTCCCGGTTCTGCGGGCGGGGCTTGGAATGGTAAACGGAATTACGGCGCTTGTTCCGTCTGCAAAGATTGGACATATCGGCTTATACCGTGATCCCCAAACCCATGAACCCCATGAATATTACTGTAAATTGCCGGATCCGATCGACCAGAGACTGATCGTGGTGCTGGACCCTATGCTGGCGACCGGCGGTTCCGCAGCGGCGGCTGTCGATTTTATTAAACAGCATGGAGGGAAAAATATTAAATGTATGTTTATCATAGCTGCCCCGCAGGGATTGGAGAGACTTACAAAGGCCCATCCGGACGTACAGGTTTATGTGGGACATCTTGACCGTGAATTAAATGAAAATGCTTATATTTGTCCGGGACTCGGCGATGCCGGCGATCGGATTTATGGTACTAAATAGTTACGAAGGAGGATATATCATATGGAAATGCGCTCGATTGCAGACCGGTTACGGGAAAATTCTTATCCGGGAAGAGGTATTATTATCGGCAAAACGTCAGATGGGACTAAGGCAGTTACGGCATATTTTATCATGGGAAGAAGCGTGAACAGCCGGAACCGCATTTTTACAGAGGACGGAGAGGGGATCCGCACGCAGGCGTTTGATGAGTCTAAGCTGGAGGACCCAAGTTTGATTATCTATGCGCCGGTGCGCGTACTTGGAAACAAAACAATTGTCACAAACGGAGATCAGACGGATACGATTTATGAGCAGATGGATAAACAAATGACATTTGAGCAGTCCCTGCGCACCCGCGAGTTTGAGCCGGACGCTCCTAACTATACGCCGAGGATTTCAGGTATTTTGCATGTGGAAAATGGAAAGTTCAGCTACGCCATGTCTATTTTAAAGAGCAATAATGGCAATCCGGAGGGATGCAACCGTTATACATTTGCATATGAGACGCCGATTGCCGGAGAAGCGCGTTTCATTCATACGTATATGGGTGACGGAAATCCATTGCCAGGTTTCGAGGGAGAGCCGGAACTGACAGATGTTCTGGATGATATCGATGCATATACCGATTTGCTCTGGAACAGCCTGAATGAGGACAATAAAGTATCCCTCTTTGTACGTTATATCAACATTGCAGACGGAACCTATGAGACACGCATCGTAAATAAGCACAAATAAATGTCGGAGGAAATCAAAATGCAGGAATTAGAATTAAAATATGGGTGTAACCCGAATCAGAAGCCATCCAGAATTTATATGGAAAACGGAAATCTGCCGATCAAAGTGTTATGTGGAAAACCGGGATATATCAATTTCCTGGATGCTTTTAACGGCTGGCAGCTGGTACGTGAACTGAAGGCGGCAACCGGACTTCCGGCAGCGGCTTCCTTTAAACATGTATCCCCGGCAGGCGCGGCAGTGGGACTTCCGTTGACTGAGGTGGAAAGTAAAATTTACTGGGTGGATGATTTAGGCGAATTATCACCGCTGGCAAGCGCATATGCCAGGGCGAGGGGCGCAGACAGGATGTCCTCTTTTGGTGATTTCATTTCCCTGTCCGATGTCTGTGATGCAGATACCGCAAGAATTATCAAACGCGAGGTTTCCGACGGCGTTATCGCTCCGGGATATGAGCCGGAAGCGCTGGAAATCTTAAAAGGGAAAAAGAACGGCAATTACAATGTTATTGAGATTGATCCTGATTATGAGCCTGCGCCGACAGAACATAAGGAAGTATTTGGCATAACCTTTGAACAGGGCAGGAATGAACTGAAAATTGACCGTGATTTCCTGAGCAATGTTGTGACGGAAAATAAGGAGATTCCGGATTCGGCAAAAATCGATCTGATTATTTCTTTGATTACGTTGAAATATACCCAGTCCAACTCCGTATGTTATGCGAAGGGCGGACAGGCGATCGGTATCGGCGCCGGTCAGCAGTCACGTATTCATTGTACGCGTCTGGCGGGACAGAAAGCGGACAACTGGTTCCTGCGGCAGGCACCTCAGGTTATGAATCTGCAGTTCGTGGATGGAATTAAACGTGCAGACCGTGACAATGCGATTGATTTATATATCGGGGATGAATATATGGACGTCCTCGCAGACGGCGCGTGGGAAAAGATTTTCAAGGTGAAACCGCCTGTATTTACTGCGGAGGAAAAGAAGGCGTGGCTTGCGAAAAACACAGATGTGGCGCTTGGTTCGGATGCGTTTTTCCCGTTTGGCGATAATATCGAGCGCGCGTATAAGAGCGGCGTAAAATATGTGGCGGAGCCGGGCGGTTCTATCCGTGACGATCATGTTATCGAGACATGCAATAAGTATAACATGGCTATGTGCTTTACCGGAATCCGGTTATTCCATCACTGAGAAACAGGTTTTCAAAAGGGACTGCTGTGTGCGGCACAGCAGTCCCTTTTAACGGCTTTTGGGGAATTACACGTCAGGATTCGGGTGTCAAAAGCCTATATTTCATTTTGTATATGGCAATTTGCAGAATAAGTTTTTGATATTCGAACAAAGGTATTCGGCGTTCCAACACAAACACGTTGATTTTTTTGTTTTGCTGCGCCGCTTATCTGTGTACAGAAATCAAAACTCGCGCTAAAAGCGCTCAGACAGTTGATTTCTGTACACGCTATGCTCGCAAAACTGCAAAAATCTGCCTATCGTTTGTTTATGGAA
>CAZGMH010000165.1:0-4576 GCA_964526765.1 uncultured Eubacterium sp. | reverse complement strand
ACGATAATGGAGCTTGACAATTCGGGGACAATTGCTATATGATGGTAAAAGTTATAAGGAAATGGTAATGACAAAGAGGAGTACGCAGGAAATGCAGTGACAGAGAGGATGGTTCATCGGCTGAAAGACCATTTGGCAGGCAGCCTGCAGAAAGTAGCTTTGGAACCGGATTTCTGAAGCCGGCGCCGGTGCGTAGGAGATTCCGCTTCATCCCCGTTAACGGATGAAAGAGATCAGCATTTGGGAACGGCGTTTCAGATGGACGGCTGTTTGCGGGATGTTGGAATGAAGGTGGTACCGCGTTCGTTTATTCGCCCTTCGCATGTGAACACATGCGAAGGGCTTTTTATATTCAGAAAGGAAGAAGAGAAATAATGAAAGAATTAGCAAAAACCTACGATCCGAAAGGGATTGAGGACCGTCTTTACAAAAAATGGGAAGATAATAAATATTTTCATGCAAAAGTAGACCGCAGTAAAAAACCGTTTACGATTGTGATGCCCCCGCCAAATATCACCGGGCAGCTTCATATGGGTCATGCCCTGGATAATACGATGCAGGATATTCTGATCCGCTACAAGAGGATGCAGGGATATTCCGCATTGTGGCAGCCGGGAACAGATCACGCGGCGATTGCCACAGAGGTAAAGGTTATCAACAGCCTGAAAGAAAAAGGGATTGACAAGGCGGATCTGACGAGAGATGAATTTTTGAAATATGCCTGGGACTGGAAGGAAGAGTACGGCGGGCGCATCGTAAAACAGTTAAAAAAGCTGGGTTCCTCCGCCGACTGGGACAGGGAGCGCTTTACGATGGACGAGGGCTGCTCCGAGGCTGTCAAAGAAGTGTTCCTGCGCCTGTTTGACAAGGGATATATTTACAAGGGGTCCCGTATCATTAACTGGTGTCCGGTATGTAAGACGTCCATCTCCGACGCGGAGGTAGAGCATGTGGAGCAGGCGGGACATTTCTGGCATATCAAATATCCGATTGCCGGCGAGGAAGGCAGATTTGTGGAAATTGCTACGACCCGCCCGGAGACAATGCTCGGAGATACTGCCGTAGCCGTAAATCCGGAGGATGAAAGATACACAGACCTTATTGGGAAAAAGCTGATTCTCCCGATTGTAGGCCGCGAGATTCCGGTGGTGGCCGACCCATATGTGGACAAAGAATTCGGGACCGGATGCGTAAAGATTACTCCGGCCCATGACCCCAACGATTTTGAAGTCGGAAAACGGCACAATCTGGAAGAAATCAATGTGTTAAATGACGACGCTACGATTAATGCCAACGGCGGTATCTATGAAGGCATGGACCGCTATGAGGCGAGACGCGCCATCGTTGCCAGATTGGATGAGATGGGGCTTCTTGTCCGGGTGGAGGATCATACGCACAATGTAGGAACCCATGACCGCTGCAAGACCACGGTAGAACCGATGGTAAAACAGCAATGGTTTGTAAAAATGGATGAGATGGCAAAACCTGCCATTGAAGCGCTTAAAACCGGCAGGCTGAAATTCGTGCCGGAAAGCTTTGGGAAGACCTATCTGCACTGGCTGGAGGGGATTCGCGACTGGTGTATTTCCAGACAGCTCTGGTGGGGACACCGGATTCCGGCATATTACTGTGAGGAGTGCGGGGAAATGGTTGTCGCAGGGGAGGCTCCTGCAAAATGCCCGAAGTGCGGCTGCACCCGCATGAAACAGGATGAGGATACGCTGGACACATGGTTTTCCTCCGCGCTGTGGCCGTTTTCAACGCTTGGCTGGCCGAAAAAAACCGATGAACTGGATTATTTCTATCCGACGGATGTGCTTGTAACCGGATATGATATCATTTTCTTCTGGGTTATCCGTATGGTATTTTCAGGTCTGGAGCAGACCGGCAAAGAGCCGTTCCATACCGTATTGATTCACGGTCTGGTGCGGGATTCCCTGGGAAGAAAGATGAGCAAATCCCTCGGAAATGGCATCGACCCGCTGGAAGTCATTGATAAATATGGCGCAGACGCCCTCCGCCTGACGTTGATTACCGGAAACGCACCGGGAAATGATATGCGTTTTTACTGGGAGCGCGTGGAATCGAGCCGCAATTTTGCCAATAAGGTATGGAATGCATCCCGTTTTATTATGATGAATCTGGGCGAGGAACAGCCTGATCGGCCGGCAGAGGATGAGTTATTCCCGGTTGACAAGTGGATTTTATCAAAGGTGAATACCCTGGCAAAAGACGTGACCGAAAATATGGATAAATATGAGCTTGGTATCGCAGTTCAGAAGGTATATGACTTTATCTGGGAGGAGTTCTGCGACTGGTATATTGAGATTGTAAAGACCCGCCTGTATAAGAAAGAGGAGGATCCCAAAGCAGCCAACAGCGCGCTTTGGACTTTAAAAACCGTATTGGCAAATGCATTGAAGATGCTGCACCCGTTTATGCCGTTTATCTCGGAAGAAATTTACTGTACGCTCTGCCCGGAGGAGGAGACGGTTATGCTTGCCTCCTGGCCGGAATACAGGGAGGAATGGCATTTTGAAGAGGCGGAAAATACGGTCGAGGCAATCAAGGTACTTGTAAAAGGCATCAGAAATATCCGTTCTGAGATGAATGTTCCGCCAGGCCGCAAAGCAAAATATTATATTGTATCCCAGGATGAAAATGCGGTTTCCCTCTTTGAAAATTATAAGAACATTTATCGTCATCTGATCAGCGCAGGCGGGATTATCGTCCAGGCTGACAAGGCGGGTATCCCGGAGGATGCGGTATCCGTAGTTATTCCGAATGCGGTGATTTATATTCCGCTGGAAGAGCTGGTGGATATGGCAAAAGAGCGTGAGCGTCTGGAAAAGGAAAAAGCAAAGCTTGCAAAAGAGCTTGCCCGTTCCAACGGAATGCTGAATAATGAAAAATTTTTAAGTAAAGCGCCGGAATCCAAAGTATTGGAGGAGAAAGCAAAGCTTGAGAAATATAAACAGATGATGCAGGACGTGGAGAACAGATTGGACCAGATTAAATAGGATAAGAGCATGATGAATCAGGAAATGAAACAGGCAGAGGATTTTCTATATGAAATCCCGAAGTTTACAAAAAAGAATGGTCTGGAACATACCCGGTTATTAATGCGGCAGCTCGGCAGTCCCGCCGGGCGCTGCAAGGTGATTCATGTCGCAGGAAGTAATGGTAAAGGAAGCGTATGCTGCTTCCTTTACCATATGTTGCTTTCTGGGGGGAAAACAGTTGGATTATTTACATCTCCCCACCTCGTCGACATTCGGGAGCGGTTTCAGCTAAACGGCGTGCTTTGCACCCGGGAAGCGTTTTTGAAGGCTTTTTACCGCGTAAAAGAGGCTTCTGAGGAACTTGTCAAAAAGAATTTGAATCATCCTGCTTTTTTCGAGTTTATTTTTGCAATGGGTATGTTAATATTTGAAGAGGCGCAGGTCGAGTATGTGATTCTGGAGACCGGGCTTGGCGGCCGCCTGGATGCGACGAACAGCTTTGAACGTCCGGTTTTGAGCGTGATAACATCCATCAGCCTCGAACATACGGAGATTCTCGGCGATACGGTTGAAAAAATCGCATGGGAAAAGGCGGGGATCATAAAACCGCATATCCCGGTTGTATTTGACGCCAATGATGAGAAAGCGGCAGAGGTCATCCGGGAGCAGGCGGATAAGCGGCGCAGCCCATATTTTGCCGTATCAAAAAAAATGTGCACAATCTGTGAAATTAAGAATAATTTTATTGATTTTTCCCTCTCCACTGATTATGATAAGGAAACGAGATGGAAGATTCCGTTTTCCGCCCCGTACCAGGTGGAAAATGCGGCGCTGGCGGTTTGCGCCGCGCGGATACTGCAAAATTCCGGCCGGGAAAACGCTCTGACAGATGAGACGATGCACGAGGGGCTCCTGCGGGCGGTGTGGCCGGGACGTATGCAGGAGGCAGAGCCGGATATTTATCTCGACGGGGCGCATAATGCGGCTGGGATTCTGGAATTTACAAAGGCCGTGAAAACGCTGACCAAAGACGATGCCTGCCCGCCGATGCTGCTGTTTTCCATGGTGAAGGAAAAGGATTATCTGACATCTGTGGATATGCTTACATCTGAAATTGAATGGGAGCAGATGGCGGTAACGACAATTCCAAATGAGAGGGGCATATCTTTTGAAAAATTACAGAGAATATTTGAAGAGGATACGGACAGGCCGGTGACAGGATATGAGGATTACCGCACGGCGTTGTCCGAGATGAGAAAAAAGAAGCGGGAGGGGCAGAAATTGTTCTGCACCGGTTCCCTGTATTTTATCGGAGCATTAATGGAAGTATTGAAGGAGGAAGAAAAGTGATCGATTTCGAGGAAGAATTAAAGAAGTTTGAGCCCAGTATGGAAATTGAGGATGCGGAAGATGCGATTTACAATCGTGATCTGACAGATATGATGGATATTCTTCAGGAAATGCTGAAGGCAAGCAGAAATTAGCGGAGGTGCCTATGAATTGTTATTATTGCGGTTCCTCCCTGGACCATACGGATTTTTGCCCGGAATGTGAAGCGGATGTGCGCATATGGA
>CAZGMH010000164.1:0-4589 GCA_964526765.1 uncultured Eubacterium sp. | reverse complement strand
CGGTAAGGAATATTGCAGCAATAGGAGAAGTTATGGAACCAAAAGTGAGTGTATGTATTCCGGCGTATAATAATGCGGAATACATCAAAGAAACGATAGACGCCGTTTTAAACCAGACATATAAAAATATGGAATTGATTATTGTGGATGACAATTCTACAGATCATACGTATGAACTTTTGCAGAGTATAAAAGATTCACGGGTCAAAGTTTATCATAATGAAAAAAATTTGGGAATGTCAGGAAACTGGAACCGTTGTCTGGAATTGTGTACGGGAGAATTTATAAAATTGATATGTGCGGATGATTTGCTTGCTCCTACGGCAGTAGAGCGGGAGGCAAACGCCCTGATTAACAATCCCACGGCAGTTTTGGCGGAAAGTGATACAAAATTGATTGATTTGGACGGAAAGGGGAAAGGTTTCTATAAGAGATACAGGAAATCTGGACTTGTAAATGGGAAGGAAATCTGTCGGAAAGGTTTTTTTTCTCAGAATTATTTTGGCGCACCACAGGCAAATACATTCCGTAGAGAGACGGCGGAGAAAGTCGGGGGATTTGATTCCGATTTTACTTATATCCTTGACTATGATTTTTGGGTTTCACTGGCTTGTGAGGGTGATGTATATATTATTCATGAACCGTTGAACTATTTTCGGGTGAGAAAAGAGTCCAATACAGGGGCTGTCATGGGTGGTGACAAACAAAAAACGGAAATATATGTGGCGGAACACAGGTATTTACTGGAGAAAAACCGGGAACGTCTGAATTTGACAAATGTGGACATTCGAAAGAGTGTGATGATTCGTAAGTTCAGATGCTTTGCTGCATCCGTGTATTTGAAAATTTTTGTGCACAAGTAAAACAGAAGATATGTAACATAAAGGAGAAATTCAGATGGATAAAGTTGCAGTGTTAATTCCCTGTTATAATGAAAGCAAAACAATTAAAAAAGTTGTAGAGGATTTTAGGAGAGTCGTTCCGGAAGCAGTTATTTATGTATATGATAATAATTCTACAGATGGAACAGATGAATTGGCAAGGAACGCCGGAGCGGTTGTCCGTTATGAGCATCAACAGGGAAAGGGAAACGTAATTAGACGGATGTTCCGGGAAATTGACGCAGAGTGTTACATTATGATTGACGGTGATGATACTTATCCGGTGGAATCAGCACCGGAAATGATCAGCGGGGTGATTGACAGAGGTGCGGATATGGTAGTTGGGGATCGATTGTCCTCGACCTATTTTGAGGAAAACACAAGACTTTTTCATAACTTTGGAAATTCTATGGTGAGGAAATCGATAAATCTTCTTTTCCACACGGACATCAAGGATATTATGACAGGATACCGGGCATTCAGTTACTTGTTTGTTAAAAGTTTTCCGGTATTATCAAAAGGTTTTGAGATAGAGACAGAAATGAGTATTCATGCCGCAGATAAGAATATGCGGGTGGACAATGTGATTATTCAGTATAGAGAACGCCCTGAGGGAAGCGTTTCGAAACTGGATACGTATTCGGATGGATTTAAAGTGCTGCGGACAATATTCAGGCTGTATCAGACCTATCGGCCTCTGGCCTTTTTTGGGATGATAGCATTTGTTTTGTGGCTGTTAGGCGTGATCTTTATGATTCCTGTTTTGGTCACATATGTAAAAACGGGAATGGTATATCAGTTTCCGACGTTGTTTGCATGTTGTTTTGCAATTCTGGCAGGAATACAGTCATTTTTTTCCGGTCTGATATTACAGACAATTGTCCGAAAAAATAAGCAGGATTTTGAGATGGAGCTTCAGCATATTGAAATGAGAAAGAGGGGCATTTCGGAGGATTGAGAAGATATTCAAAAGAAAATATAATTTCGTTCTGGAAACTAATATAAAGTGCAGGGTGTAAAGCATGAAGGAAAAGAAAGTAAAAGTATTATTATCTTCTTATAATGGTGAAAAATATATAGAGGAGCAGATTGACAGTATTTTGAATCAGACTTATGAAAATATAGAAATTTATGTTCGGGATGATGGCTCGCGGGATCGTACTCTACAGGTGCTGCAGCCCTATGTAGACAAAGGACAGATTCATCTGGAAGCAGGAAAGAACGTAGGATTTGTCGAGAGCTTTTTTCGCCTGATCGGACTGGCGGGGGAAGCGGATTATTATGCATTCTGTGATCAGGATGATGTATGGCTTCCGGATAAGATATGCATGGCTGTTGAGATGCTGGAAAAAACAGATATGTCAAAACCGGCGCTTTATTTCTCAAATTACGATTTGTATGACGGTGATTTGAACTTTATGGCGCATCGGGGAGGAAAGACACCGAAGATATCTTTCCGTAATTCTCTGGTGGACTGTGTGTCTTTGGGATTCAACAGTGTTTTTAACAAAAAGGCGTATGAATTAACTGTAAAACAGATGCCGAAAAAATCAACGGGGCATGACTGGTGGATGTATATGCTGTGTTCCGGTTTGGGAGAGGTGATATATGACGACCGTCCCACGGTGAAATACCGCCGGCATAACGCGAATGTCAGCGACGCGGGGGAAAGTTTTATTAAATTTCAGATATGGCGGTTTAAACGTTTTTTTATGAATCGATATTTCAGGAAAATTCATGAGCAGATTAAAGAGTTTGAGGATTTGCATGGAAAAGAATTATCGGCGGAAAATCAAAAGTTACTGTCTCTGTTTACAAAAGATGGTTTCCACCCGGTTAATACTTTAAGAAAAGTATTTTATCCAAAATATTTTCGGCAAAAATTTTTGGATGAGGTTTTTGTGAGATTAGTTATTCTGATTGGCAGGTTATAGAGGCAGCAGTTATGAAATTGACACTACAAAATATGCGAAAAGGGATTCGGTATTTGAAGCATTACGGCTGGAAAGAGTTTAGGATTCGACTGAAAGAAATGCAGGAGCCGGATGAGATAAGATATCATGAGTGGTTTGCCCATCATTGTGCGGGGAAAGAGGTTTTGCAGCAGGAGAGAGAAACGGTAAAAAAATGGAAAAATATGCCATTGCTCAGTATTCTGATTGCAGACGCCAATATGCCGGAAGGAAAAACTTTTTCTGTTATGAATGATAGAAAGGCGGGTAATGTCTCTGGGGATGAATCTGCGGAGGATTTGCAGCAATTTGCAGGTACTTCTTTTTGGCAGACAATATCTTCGATTCTGGAACAGTCGTATCCAAGCTGGGAGATATGTGTCGCACGCACTTTGGATAAGGCTTTTTTAAGGGCAAAGGGCGAATATATTATACCGATGATTTCGGACGATATGCTTGCACCAAACGCTCTGTATGAAATGGCGCGAACGATTGTGCAGCCGGAGAGTATTGTGCAGTCCGGCGTACACTGGGAGACATATTTGTCAAAATGGGGAGAGGCAACAGGCGCAGGATGGTCGGAATCCGGTGAGCCGGATATCATTTATGCGGATGAGGATTTTGTGTCGAAAGATTTGTCTGAGCATGGTTCCCCAAAGCTGAAACCGGATTTTAATCCGGATTTTCTGCGGTCAAACAATTATATCGGTCATCCGGCAGCAATTCGCACGGAACTGGCAAAGGCTGCGGGGGGATTTTGTAATGGAGATGCGGTAGCAGCAGAGTATGATTTTATGCTGCGTTGTGTGGAAAAAGCCCGTAGGATTGTTCATATTCCTCAAATTCTATATCACAATCGTGAACGGGGGGACATGCTTTCAGATGGAGGTAATTCGGAGTTAGAAGCCCTGCAGGCGCACCTGGACAGAATGGGGACAACAGGAAAGGCAGAAATGACAGCCTGTTCCGGCATTTACAGAGTGAAATATACGCTGACAGGGCATCCTCTGGTCTCTATTGTCATTCCGAACAAAGATGAGACAGATACATTAGATCAATGCCTCAAATCCATTGCAAAATCTTCTTATCGAAATTATGAAGTTATCATTGTGGAAAATAACAGTGAAAAAGATGAGACATTTGCGTATTATGAGGAAATTGGGAAACGGGAAAATATTCGTGTGGTCAGTTGGGAGAACCAGACGGGATTTAATTATTCGGCAATCAACAATTATGGTGTGCGGTTCGCCAGGGGTGAATATCTGGTTTTACTGAACAATGATGTGGAGATTTTGTCAGCAGACTGGCTGGAGGAACTGCTTGGACACTGTATGCGCCCGGAAGTGGGAATTGCAGGCGTCAGACTCTATTATCCCGACAATACCATACAGCATGCCGGAATTGTGGTCGGTATCGGCGGAGCTGCCAGAGGCGTGGCAGCCAATATGATGGTGGGAGCTAGCCGGACGGACAAAGGATATATGTGCCGCGCAGGACTGCAGGCAGATTTCAGCGCGATGACGGCTGCGTGCCTGATGATTCGTCGGGATGTATTTGATGAAGCGGGCGGTTTTAACGAAGAATTGGCAGTGGCATTTAACGACGTGGATTTGTGTCTGAAGGTCAGAAAGGCAGGGTATCTTATTGTGTATGTTCCCTGTGTAGAAGCGTATCACTATGAATCAAAGTCAAGAGGGCAGGAGGATTCGGAGGAAAAAATTCGCCGTTTTCAAAGAGAAATAGAATATATGCGGAC
>CAZGMH010000163.1:0-4607 GCA_964526765.1 uncultured Eubacterium sp. | reverse complement strand
CATCCTGTTTCAGCCGGCTTTAATCCCGCTCCATCTTCCCTGCAATTTTGGAAGACAAAACGTTAATAATCAATACCATAACCAACAGGACAACCGCTGTTGCAAACGCCTGGTCCGTGTGAAGCCCCTCCTGGGACAAAACATACATATGTACCGCAAGGGTACGTCCGGATGACAATAAATTTTTTGGTAGTTCTGCCACCGTTCCCGCCGTATAAATCAGGGCAGCCGTCTCGCCGGCAATACGTCCGGTTGCAAGAATTACGCCGGAAAGGATTCCCGGTATTGCGCTGGGCAGGACAATTTTAAAAACCGTTCTCAGCTTTCCCGCCCCAAGCCCAAAGCTTCCTTCACGATAACTGTCCGGAACAGCCATCAAAGCTTCTTCCGTCGTGCGAAGCACCGTCGGGAGTACCATGATTGCCACAGTCAGTGTTCCCGCCAACAGTGAATAGGACATATGCAGCGCCGTCACAAAAAATAACATGCCAAACAAACCATATACAATAGACGGGATGCCGGTGAGCGTCTCGGCAGTCATTCGGATAACCTGCACCAGTTTATTTCCCTTTTTGGCGTATTCCGTAAGATAAACGGCGGAAAACACGCCAACCGGAACCGCAATCAGAAGAGCGGCGCCAATCATGATAAGCGTATTGATAATAGCCGGTAACATTGACACATTATCCGTTGTATAATGTATGGAAAACAGTTCCGGCGAAAGATGCAAAACACCTTTTGCCAATATGTATACAATCAGATAACCGAGCATAAGAATCGTAAAAATTGCCGCCGCAAATACTAATATTTTCAGAATCAGAGAACCGGGATAAATTTTTTTCTTTTCTTTCATTATTCCTTTTCCCCTTTCCCTTTGATAATATTAAATATCAAATTAATAATCAGGATGAATACAAACAGAACCACGCCCGTCGCAATCAGCGCTTCTCTGTGAAGCCCTGTTGCATAGCCCATTTCCAGCACAACATTTGTCGTCAGCGTCCGCACGCCCTCAAGGATGCTCCCCGGAATGCGCGGCTGATTACCCGCTATCATGACAACTGCCATTGTCTCGCCTATCGCACGTCCGATTCCGAGCACCACGCCCGCTAAAATGCCGGACTTTGCCGCCGGAATCACACACCGGAAAATACTTGCCTCTTTGGTTGCTCCCAATGCCAGGGCTCCCTCAAAATAGCTCTCATTCACTGCACGGATAGATGTCTCTGCCACGCCTGTGATTGTGGGCAATATCATAATTCCCAACAAAAAGGACGCTGTCAAAATACTCATTCCATCCGTTTTATTATGAAATATCATTCTCACAAACGGCGCCAGCACCATCAAACCGAAAAAGCCATATACAACAGACGGAATCCCCGCAAGAAGCTCTGTTGCCGGTTTCACAATTTTATAAATCCCCTTCGGACAATATTTCGCCAGAAATACTGCTGCAAAAATTCCAACCGGAACCCCCAGCGCGACAGCTCCGCCCGTAATATAAATACTGCCGATAATCATGGGGAAAATCCCATATTTATCATTGCCGGGTTTCCACACTGTTCCGCCAAGGAAATTTCCAAACCCGATTTTTCCCATTGCCGGGATTCCATTTACAAACAGAAATATGCAAATGCAGGCAACCGCAAGAATTGAAATACAGGCAACAATCAGAAAAACAACTTCAAATACTTTTTCTTTTCGTTTCATCTTGTTCTCCCTATGAGGATGCGCCGCACGGTTTCTTATGCAACGCACCTCCTATAATAACTTTAATTATTCCGCAATCGCATCCCAGGCAGTTGTCTCACCGATAAAAATATTCTTTACCGCATCAGATGAAAGATTATCAATCGGATTGTCAGGATTCACAATAACTGCAATGCCGTCATTCGCAATCGTAAAGGCCGTAACGCCCGTTTCTTCCCCCTTCAGTTCACGGGATGCCATGCCGATATCACATGTACCCTCAATGGCAGCGGCAACGCCCGTTGTGGAGTCTGTTGTCTGAATCTCAATCTGCGCATTTGTATTGACTGCAAGATAAGCTTCTTTCAGTTTTTCCATTACAGGAGATACACTGGAAGAGCCGCCGATAGTTATTTTACCTTCCGGCGAGGTTGTTTCAAATTTCTCCCCTTCCGCTACAGAAATATAACCGTTTTCTGCAACGACCGCCTGACCATCCGCACTCAGAATAAAATTGATAAAATCCTGTGTTACTTCGCTGACGCTATCCTGCGTAACGATATTAAACGGCCTGGATACCTTATAAGACCCATCTGCCACGTTATCCGCCAATGCCTCAACGCCATCAATATTAACTGCCTTAACAGTATCGTTCAAAGAACCCAGCGAACAGTAACCTATTGCATATTCATTACCTGCTACCGTTGACATCATAACCTCTGTGTTGTTTGTGATGGTTGCGTCAACCGTTGTCATATCCTCCTTTTCGCCCTCTTCGTTCTCCATCTCGATACCGAACAGCTCGATGAAGGCGCCCCTTGTGCCGGAGCCATCCTCCCGGGATAATACGGTAATTTTCCCCGCCGCATCAAAATCCCCGGCCGTGTTTCTTCCATCATCTGCGCTCGTTTCTTCCGACGCACTTTCATTTGTCTTTGTATCTGCGGCAGCGCCATCCGCTGAAGAACTGCTGTTTCCACATCCTGTCAGTACCAGGCCGGCAGCCGCTGCCGTACAAAGCGCTGATGCTGCAATTTTCTTTAATTTCATTTTCTTTAATTTCATTTTCTTCGTCTCCTTTTTCTTCTCGGTATCTTTTTTTTACTTTTGATTCTTCGGCTTTCTTTTGCCTTACGCATTACACTTTAACCAAAAACGGCTTTTCATACTATCAGGCAAAAGAAAAAAGAAAGTAATTTTTATGTAAAATCCTGCTCTGTTCCTCTTGCCAAAATCCAGAATTAATATTATAATAGAACTCACGCAGATGTAGTTCATCGGTAGAATATCAGCTTCCCAAGCTGAGGAGGCGGGTTCGATTCCCGTCATCTGCTTTATAATTGAAATATATCTCACGATTTTTCAGTTATGGATAAAAAAGCGGCGTTTTGCTAAGAGACTTATGTTTTCTAAGGATTGCGGCGTAATTTTTTTGCACATTTTTACTATTGTCCGGCTATTTCTTTCATCTGTTGATAATGATAGCTGCGGACCGGAAGGAAAGGAGATTAACGATGCAGATGACTATGGAAAAAAAGAACTTTTATCGTTCGCTGTTTGCTTTGGTGCTGCCAATTACCATTCAAAATCTGTTGAGTTCGGCAGTAAACTTCGCAGATGTATTTATGCTTGGCTTTGTGGGACAATCTTCCCTGTCCGCAGTATCATTGGCTAACCAGTATCAATTTATCCTGCAGGGAGTATTTTTCGGAATTTCCTCAGGAATAACCATGCTTTGTTCTCAGTATTGGGGAAAGAAAGATCTTAAATCCATACAGGCTGTTATGGGAATTGCCCTGAAAATAGCAGTGGCCTTTACCGCTATTGTTGCTTTGTGCACCCTGATCATCCCCAAACAGTTAATGCTTGTATATACAAATGATATGGAATTGGTAAAAATCGGTATCTCATACCTGAGAATTATCGGCATTTCCTATTTTATCATGAGCTTCTCCCAGGTTTATGAAAGCACCCTCAGAAGCGTGGAACGGGCAAAAACAAGCACTTGCATTACCACAATTGCCCTGCTCTTAAATATACTTCTGAACGCTTCCTTTATTTTTGGATTGTTTGGTCTCCCAAAGCTCGGCGTTATCGGAGTAGCGGTTGCAACATTAATCGCAAGAAGTGTAGAATTCATTCTCTGCCTGGCGGACTTGCTGGCAGGCAAAATTTTTAAACTGGATTTTCATATTTTGCTGGGACATCACGCTCTTTTGTTTAAAGACTTTTTAAAATACTCTCTGCCCGCATTGGCAAACGATATCATTTGGACACTGGCCTTTACCACTTACTCCATTATCCTGGGACATTTGAACTCGGATGTCGTTGCCGCTAATGCAGTTGTCACAAATGTACGGAATCTATGTACTATTTTATGCTTTGGAATGTCCGGGGGCGGTTCGGTACTGTTGGGCAAAACCATCGGCGAAAACCGCATGAAAGACGCGGAGCGGGATGCCAGAAGATTGTGCTATATTACTCTGTTGGTCAGCATTATTACTGCGCTGGTTATCCTTGCAATACGGCCATTGATATTACATATCTTTAATCTGTCAGATACGGCAACCGGATATTTAAGCCTGATGATGTTCATTAATACTTACTATATCATCGGTCAGGCTATGAATACGCTGACTATCGCAGGTATTTTTCGTGCAGGAGGAGATTCCCGCTTTGGCCTGATCTGCGACTCGGTAGTTATGTGGGCAATTTCTGTTCCTCTGGGATTATTGAGCGCCTTTGTATTCCATTTGCCGCCGATGGCAGTGTATTTCATTCTATGCCTGGATGAATTCTGGAAGGTACCGATTGTTGTCAAACATTATCGAAGCAAAAAATGGCTGAAAGATATTACAAGAGATTTTGAATAAATATATCTCATTCTCCTGCGGAGATTTGATTAAAAGAAATATTGC
>CAZGMH010000162.1:2486-4680 GCA_964526765.1 uncultured Eubacterium sp. | reverse complement strand
AAAATATTATAACGATAGAGAAAAAGTATATTAGATTTCTGATATCGAATATCGTAAACTATATTTAAGAGATGGGGGAACCCATAGTAAAAAAATATATAAAAGAAAATGGAGGATTAAAAAATGTCAAGAGAAGAAGTATTAGCAAAAATGATTGAGTTCGCAGCAATGGCTTTCAACAAGGATGCCGCTGCAATTACAGAGAGCACAAACATCGCTGAGGAATTGGGTGTAACTTCCATGCAGCGTGTTGCGATGAGCGCATCCATCGAAAATGAGTATGATGTGATGATTCCTGTGGCAGGATTTTCAAAATTTACTACAATT
Source organism: uncultured Eubacterium sp. (assembly GCA_964526765.1). GTDB lineage: Bacteria > Bacillota > Clostridia > Lachnospirales > Lachnospiraceae > Eubacterium_I. Next base: position 4,353 of record CAZGMH010000162.1, on the reverse strand, counting down.
GGCGATCTTGTGGATCATGTAATGGAGGAAATGTAAGAAAAAATAAGAAAGGAAATGCGCATGTTTCCTGTGCGCGGGGAAAATACAATGGTATGTAACGTAAAACTTGGAAAAAATATGAGAAGTGTTTCCATCGTTGGCGTCGGCGCAACTCCGTTTTTCAGCGCCGTGGAACCGGGGTCTCCCTATGCGGGACTGACCCACGGAGAATTGTTCGGCTATGCGGCGCTGGATGCGATGAAGGATGCAGGCGTGGAGCCGAGAGACGTACAGTATGTATTCCACGGGGCGGCAAATCCGGCCATGTTGGAGAAAAGTATCACCCCCAACCTTCAGGTGGCGGACTGGTTCGGTATGAGAGGAAAAGGTTCTCTTTCCCATTCAGAGGGATGCTGTACCGGCTATATCGCACTGGAGGAAGCGGTATTTGCAGTTGCCAGCGGAGCATATGATATTGTGCTTTCCGGAGCCTGTGATATGGGAACCGGTGTGCCGGACGGCAACACTCCGGCTCATATGAGAGTGCCTCTGACCTCGGAAATTCTTTTCCCTGACCTGGATTCTATTTTTGACCGTGCATACGGAAGATATTTAGGCGGCGGTCCGGGCATGAATCATGACGATTGGATTAATTATTATGCAAAAGAAAACGGTCTGACAAAAGAACAGGTAGACGACGTACTGAACCATCAGGCATACCATTTCAGGCGTGCCGCTGCTCTGTGTCCGCGGGCAATCCGCCGCACGACGTATGATGAGCTTGCAGCAAAAGCGGGTTATGATGATGTGTGGGCTTATATGAAATCTCCGCACAATCCGAAGATGTCCCAGTATTTGAGAACATCCAGTGATTCCTGTGTGGCGGACGGAGCGGCAGCCTGCATTGTCGTTCCGACTGAGATTGCAAAACAGTTCAATCCGAAACCGGTGGAAGTGCTGGGAACAGGCGCATCCGTGCTGGATGCGATTGTGCCGCATCTTGAGAAAAAGGCGACCGCAGAGGCAGCCCGCCAGGTATATGAGCTGACAGGGCTCACACCGGACGATATTGATTTGCTGTATGTCAATGACTTTATTGGTTCTTCCGCATTTCTTGCAGCGGAGGAAGTCGGATATCTCCCGAAGGGCGAGGGATGGAAATACGCGCTGGATGGCAGACTGGCATATGACGGCGACAAACCGATGAACACCAATGGCGGACGTACATCCTATGGACATGCTTTCGGCGCTTCCGGCATGGCTGATATTTTTGAGGCGGTTACCCAGATGCGCGGGGAAGCAGGCGAGCGTCAGGTAAAGAAATTGCCAAAGCGTACTTTTTTAAGAGGTTTTGGCGGTGCACAGAACGTTCGGGCAATGATTTTGGAATCTAACTTTTAGGGAGGTACGACAGACATGAGTTCAGAGAAAATCAGTACGGTAGAATTCTGGAACAGGGAGCATTTGGTTGAGAAGTTCTGGAACGGATTGAAAGAGGGCGTAATTTATGCCAGAAAATGTACGGAATGCGGCGCAATCGAATTTCCGCCTCATTTAGCCTGCAACAGCTGCGGATATCATGAGACAGAGTGGACGACCCTGAAAGGCACAGGCGTGTTAAAAAGTTTTGTGTTTACCGGTATCCTGAATGCGAGAATGGAGCTTGAGGAGAGAGGTCTGAAATATGTGTGCGGTGAAGTACAATTTGACGAGGGTCCGGCGATTAACGCGGTGATTCTGGGCATCAACAAGAAAAAAGGCAGAGAGATCGAGAATAAGCTTCCGGTGAGGGTTCGCCCGGTATTTTATGATATGGGAAGATATACAACTCTGTTTTTCGAGTTGGATGAGGATTGACGGATATTAATAAAGATTAGCAAATATTAAT
>CAZGMH010000162.1:1231-2386 GCA_964526765.1 uncultured Eubacterium sp. | reverse complement strand
CAGAGATACCCCAATACAAATAGACACCGGCAGGCTAAAGTAATAAATACGTATTTATCATATTGCATTCGTTTATCAATTGTGTTATATTATTCATAATCTGTAGCAGATGAATCTTGCTAATTCTAAATGCATCATCTGATACCGTCTATTTGGTCTAAGGCAGTTCGCCGCATTGTCCAAATATTTTTAACTTTATCAATATTGAACAAAAGAAAGGGAGGTATTTTTATGCCGAAAAATAATTTATCACTCAATTTGTATCAGAGCATTGACTGGGACAATGTGAAGGGGAATCTTCCAGTGCGTATGACCAATGACTATCTGTTCAGCGCTTTACTTCAGAGAAATAATAAAGTCCTGAAAGCGCTTGTATGTTCCCTGATGCATCTTGGTCCTGAAAATGTCAGTTCCATCAAGATTGTAAATCCTATTGAGCTGGGAGAAGAATTGGAACAGAAAGAATTTATTCTGGATATTCAGCTGGAATTGAATCATGATACCACCGTCAATCTGGAAATGCAGGTTGTCAACGAGGGGAATTGGCCGGAACGCTCCCTTTGCTATCTGTGCCGCTCTTTTGCCAGCATTAATACCGGGGAGGAATACGATGGCGTCAAGCCTGCTGTCCAGATTGGGATTTTGAATTTTACTTTATTTAAAAATGAACCGGAATTTTATGCCACATACTATATGCTGAATGAAAAAACTCACAGACCATATAGTGACAAATTGCGCCTGTCTGTGCTAAACTTAAAACAACTGGAACTCGCAACTGAAGAGGATATGCTGTATGGAATTGATCTCTGGGCAAAGCTCTTCAAAGCTACTACTTGGGAGGAATTAAAAATGTTAGCAAATTCAGACCCTGATATGCAGGAAGCTGTTGTAACTGTATGTCAGCTCACAATGGACCAAAAAATCCGCCAGAGATGTGAAGCCCGGGAAGATTATTACTGTCGTACAGCCGGTCGGGAAAGGCTTCTGAAAGAGTCTTTAGCTGAAAATGAACGGCTTGTTTCTGAAAATAAACAACTTATTTCTGAAAATGAAGAACTTGCTTCAAAAAATAAAAAACTTCAGCAAAAGCTGACTGCGCTCGGTATAGATATTCAGGATGATGAAACCTGAAATTTTCGATGATGGGCAGAAAAA
>CAZGMH010000162.1:0-1131 GCA_964526765.1 uncultured Eubacterium sp. | reverse complement strand
GAAAGATGAAAGAACTGACGCTGTATGCGAGACAGAAAAGGCTGTTGTCCATTTTAAATGTAAGGCATGGTGTGGAAACCGGAAAAGCGCTGGCGGCGAAGCTTGGGGTCTCTGAGAGAACAATACGCAGCGATATCCGGGAGATTAATGTACAGTTAAAGCCCTATGAAATCCAGATTCTGCCTCTGCATGGAAAAGGGTATACATTGTCCATCCAGGACAGGGCAGTTTTTTTGGAACTGTTTTCAGATCAGGAGAACTATATCACAAAAGAGGACAGGATTCGGACGCTGATGTTTCGTCTGCTGAGGGAAAATGACTGGCTTGATATGGGGAATCTGGAGGATGAGATGTATGTCAGCCGGACGACCCTGGAGAACGACTTAAAAACGATTAAAAAGCGGATATCTGCCCGCCACCCCTATTTACAGATGCAGCGAAAAGGGAATTATGTAAAGCTTGAAAATGATGAAGAGAAGCGGCGTCATTTACTGATCCGTATTTATGCGGAAAACTGGGACTATGATTCCAGAGACGGGATCGTGCTCAGGAGAGATGAGTTCGGACAGGAGATATTAGAAGAAATCAGGATTGTTGTTAAAAAAAATGTGTGGGCGCACAACCTGCAGCTGGATGATTTCAGTTTGATTTATCTGATATTGTCCATTGCCGTACTGTATTTCAGAGTAAAGGATGGAAACAGTATCCGGCGCATGGAAGACGGCGGAACGGATACTCTGGAAGCGGTAAACGATATCCTGATTGAATTGCAGGACAAATGGGAGATTTCTTTTTGCCGTGCGGAATATTTCTGGTTGTCTGATATTTTGCGCCGGGTTCAGGTTTTAAATAATCACAGTTACAATAAAAATCAGGTTTTGGAATGTACCGATACGATTTGTCACCGCATTGTCAATCAGGTATTGAAAAATATTGAGGATGACTATGGCATGGATTTTATGTCCGACGATAAACTGTTTGTTGATATGACCATCCATGTACAGGCGCTGCTCAGCGGTATTGTAGCCACCCAGATTCAAAGTCATACGCTGGGGGAGGAGCTTCGCAGACGGTATCCGTTTTTGGGAGATATTGCTCACGGACTGCGCTTGCAGCTGGCATTGCAGTGCG
>CAZGMH010000161.1:0-4689 GCA_964526765.1 uncultured Eubacterium sp. | reverse complement strand
AGATTAAATATCATTCTCAATATCAATATCGATACCAAGTTCGTTAAGCTTTTGCAGCAGCTTTTCATATTTGGAAACAGCCAGCTCCTTTTCAGAAACAGCCTGCTCCATTTTAGAGACAGCCAGCTCTTTTTCAGCAATGGCTTGGTTCAGATTTATGGCAGTCAGCTCTTTTTCAGCAATAGCCTGGTTCAGATTTATGGCATCCTGCTTTCTTTCAGCGGCAAGCCGTTCATTTTCGGCCAAAGCTTCCCTGAGACGCCGTTCCCTGCCGACTGTACGGCGGTAATAATCTTCCCGGGCTTCGCATTGCTGGCGGATTTTTTGTTCCATTGTGAGCTGACATACAGTTACAACAGCATCCTGCATATCGGGGTCAGAATTTGCTAACATTTTAAGTTCCTCCCATGTGGTAGCGTTGAAGAGTTTAGCCCAACGGTCAATTCCGTACTGTCGGTCCTCTTCGGTTGCGAGTTCGAGTTGTTTTAAGTTTAGCACAGACAGGCGCAGTTTGTCACTATACGGTCTGTGAGTTCTTTTGTTTAGCATATGATATGTAGCATAAAATTCCGGTTCGTTTTTAAATAAAGTGAAATTCAGGATTCCGATCTGGACGGCAGGCTTGATATCTTCGTATCCTTCGCCGGTATTGATACTGGCGAAAGAACGGCACAGATAGCATAGCGAGCGTTCCGGCCAGTTTCCTTCGTTGACAACCTGCATTTCCAGATTGACAGTGGTATTATGGTTCAATTCGAGCTGGATATCCAGAATGAATTCTTTTTGTTTCACTGATTCCCCCAATTCAATCGGATTGGCAATTTTGATGGAAGTGACATCATCGGGAGCAAGATGCATCAGAGAGCATACCAGTGATTTCAGAACCTTGTTGTTTTTCTGAAGCAGGGCACGGAAAAGATAGTCATTGGTCATACATACCGGGAGGGGCCCTTTTACATTGTCCCAGTCGATGCCCTGATACAAATTGGGTGATAAGTTGTTTTGTGGCATAAAAATACCTTCCTTTCTTTTATGAAATATTGATAAAGCTAAAAAATATTTGGACAATGCGGCGAACTGCCTCAGACCAAACAGACGGTATCAGATGACGCATTGAGAAATAGCGTGATTCATCTGTTACAGATTGTTTATAGTATAACAGATTGCAAATGATAATACAATAAAAATTCGTAAAAGCGGTAATAAAAATTATATAAAAACGTGCGAATATGCATAAAATAATAGAAAGGCACAGCATATTATGAGTTTAAAATTATACAATTTTCTGGTAAACAAACATGCGGGTATCAGATCCCGTTACCATCACATACATGATGGTTCTCATGGGATGAGGAAAATACTTTCCTGGCTGTACCTGTTGTGGCTCAATTTCTGTTATTACATATTATTTTGCCGTTTTTTGGACAAGCCGGCTGCAGTCAAAATTTATGAGGAAAAGAATATATCCGCAGTCATGAGTGAGTCCCGGCAGGCGCTGGAAGGACGTTTGAGTGTGGATGAATATGCAGAGCAGCTTTCAAAATATGATGTCGTATCGTTTGATATATTTGATACATTGATATTTCGGCCGTTTACCGAGCCCACAGATTTGTTTTACTTTCTGGGGGAAAAGCTGGGGCTGCTGGACTTTAAGCGTATCCGCATGGAGATGGAGGCAGGAGCGAGATACGAGTGTTTCCGAAAAAATGAACATTTTGAAGTGACGTTTTCGGATATCTGGAAATTGATGGAGAAGGAAACCGGCGTTGCAGCAGAAGAAGGCATGGCGTTGGAGCTTGCCCTTGAAAAGAAGTTTTGCTATGCCAATCCGTTTATGCAGCAGGTGTTTTGCAAGCTGCGGGATATGGGCAAAAAGATTATTGTGGTTTCGGATATGTACCTGCCGGGAAGTTTTCTTCTGGAACTGTTGGAGCAGAATGGCTATAGCGGAATATCAAAATTATATGTTTCCTGTGAATATGGAGAGAGCAAGGGCGGAGGAAAACTGTTTGATATTGTAAAAGAGGATTTCCCGAAGGAGACACGGATTGTGCATGTGGGCGATAATGAGCACAGCGATGTCCGCAGGGCGAAGGAACACGGCTTTTCCAGTATCCATTACCCGAATGTCAATCAGATGGCATTATCCTACCGGCCATATGACATGTCTCCGGTAATCGGCGGGGCTTATCGGGGGATTGTGGACAACCATCTGTATGCAGGCATGCATTCATATTCCCTGGAATATGAATATGGCTTTGTTTATGGCGGACTGTTTGTTGTGGGATACTGCCATTTTGTGCATGAGTACAGCCGGAAACACGGGATGGATAAAATATTGTTCCTTTCCAGAGATGGGGATATTTTAAAACAGGTATATGATAAGCTGTACCCCAATGACAATACGTCCTATGTATACTGGTCGCGGGCGGCTGCGACAAAGCTGATGGCAGGATATAACAGATATGATTATTTTCGGCGTTACATTTACCACAAAGTAAATCAGAAAAAGACGCTGCGGGAAATACTGGCTTCCATGGAGCTGTCGGAACTGGGGCAGGAGATGGAAGCGTTTGTCTATGCTGAAGATGAAACGGAAGAAAAAGCAGATAAAAGAGTCGATAAAAGTACGGAAGAAAAAGCAGATAAAAGAGCGGACAAAAGTGTGGAGAAAAGAGCCGATAAAAGTACGGACAAAAAAGCGGATAAAAGTGCGTTCAGAAGTGTGGATAAAAGTGCAGAGAAAAAGGAAGAAAAGAAGCCTGCCGGGCTTCATCCGGAGGATTTTCTCACAGATAAAAACATGGATATATTCAAGAAGTTTTTGCAGAAAAACTTTGATAAAGTCCTGAAGCTATATGAAGAACAGTTTCGGGCGGCAGGGGATTTTTATGAACAGCAGCTTCAGGGCTGTGCAAAAGCCTGTGCGGTGGATATCGGATGGGCGGGAAGCGGGGCGGTTTCCCTGTCTTATCTGGTGGAAAAAGCATGGAAGATTCCCTGTGAGATTACCGGAATTATTGCGGGAACGAATACGGTACATAATGCGGAACCGGATGCGAGTGAGGCGTTTTTACAGTCCGGCAGACTGGTGTCCTATCTGTTTTCCCAGTCCCATAACAGGGATGTGATGAAAAAGCATGATCTGAATAAAGATTACAATGTGTACTGGGAATTGCTTTTGTCTTCACCGGAAAAACATTTTCAGGGATTTTGTTATAATGATAAGGGGACGGCAGTTGAGCCGCTTTTTGGCAAAGAGGATGAAAATGTAGAGGGAATCCGTGAAATCCAGAGAGGAATCCGGGATTTTGCGGATGAATATACGGCTCATTTTGGAGAGTTCCCATATATGCTGGATATCAGCGGCAGGGATGCCTATGCTCCGATGCTGGTGGCCGCCAGCCACAAAGAAAAATATCTGAAAGCAATTGAAAAGCGGTTTGCGTTGGATATTAATGTATGATTATACGGCAGCGTTTGATAGGATGCAGAAAAAGATTTTCCGTTCGAAGCGCTGATTTTTGCGGCGAAATCATCATTTTTTCATTATGAAATCCAGGATCAGAGCCCCTGGCTTTGTTTTACTTTATCATTCATTTGGCGGATTTTTTTCATGGATGTGTATTGAGATATCCAGATAATTGCATAAATAGCAAAGAAAATGCCGAAGTAACTTAGTATTCCCCTGGTATCATGGCTCATCCAACGGGTGATATAGGCAGTTGGAAAAGTAGCAAGTGAGCAGATGACAAGGTGGAGAAAAGTTTGGGTTAAAAGACTCCAGTTTTCATTTTCCCAGATGACGGAGGCGCCTGCAAATGCTGCTCCATAAAGGAGAGACAGGACGGCTTGCAGTAATACGGCACTTATTTCCGTACACAGTCGTCGATTAATTCCGGCACTGCCGCGTAGAAATTGCCGTTGCCGATAGCCAGAGAAATAAAAATAGTAATTAAAGCGCTGATGGCAAGACCGATCGGCGCTTACGATTATGCAGCGTATTATTACTTTTTTCTTCATATAATCACCTCATATTCCTAATACATGTTTGATTTTTGTTACATAGCGCCGGGATACATATGTGACATCTCCGTTATTCATCGTGACGCAGATGGTTTCCGAAAAACTGAGATCGAAGCCTTTGACCTTTTTTAAATTAATGATTTCCGAATTGGATATTCGGACGAAGGTTTTTGGATCCAGTCTGTTTTCGAGTTCATATAATCTCAAGCGGAGTGTATAAATGCCGTCTGCGGTTTGCACAAAAATTTTTCCTGTATTTGCATAGATACGTATAATCTGCGATGTTTCCAGCAATTCGGCCATGTCGTCACAAAACCCGGCAATCATTGGAGCTGCTTCTTTTGGCAGTCGTTGTATGAATGTCTGCAATTCCTCTGTCATTTTGTCAGTTTCAATGATGATTTTTGGCTCTGAGCAGTCATTTGTGATCCTGATTTCAATTTGCATCCAACCACCTCCCTCTGATGAGAAAAGTATAAAAAAGTATGGAAAAGTTTTCAATGGATTTTCCATAAGTGGTCGATTTGGGAATGCAGGTGGTTTAAGAATATCTGATATTGACAGAGAAAAACGGCTTTTATATAATGTAAAAAATGATAATAGCAGGAAATGTATAATATATTGAGGAATGCCAGTCCGGGCGGCGCCTGAACGCTGGCGTTT
>CAZGMH010000160.1:1301-4737 GCA_964526765.1 uncultured Eubacterium sp. | reverse complement strand
ACGTGAAGAAGCTGTTTAACGCCGCCAGCTTCACGTTGACGGTGGCGGGTTTGTACTCCTCCTTCAGTTTGTCCTTGTAGCGGATCACCGTCTCCTTGGTGATTTCATCCTCGTCGGTCCAGTCAAGGAACGCCCGGTTTTCCCGCCGGTACTGCGTAATGGTAGCCTTGCAGCGCTCCTCCAGTTCCAGGTTTTCCAGATACTCGCTTATTTTTCCCTGCATCTCTGATTTCTTCATTGCAATTACCTCCTGTTTTTATGTCCCTTTGTGAGGGCAATTTTCCCATTATCTCATTTATTTTGATTTCGTGTAATACCCGAAATTTATTTTCTTGCATTTATGGTTACTATTTACAGCCGATTTGGACAGATGCACAGATTCGTTGTGCTTGCACATAAGAAGCTGTTCATCTGATCCAAATCTGACTGCGAAGCAGGAACTCCACCCACATGAGCAAAACGCACACCGCAAAGCGGGGTGCAGAAGCTGCGTAGCAGCGAGTTTTGCGAATGAGGCGTGGATGGCTGTAAATAGTAACCATTTATGCGCTTCGTCCGCCCGCAGGGATTTCCTTTCACAGGAATACGGCGAAGCAATTGTCTGCGGCAGAAAAAAACGCGCCCCAGAACCGGTTTCCCGGTTCTGGGGCGCGTTTATTTCCTGTTTCTGTATCATCTTTTGTTTCCTGTTTTTTATCAATTTTCCCGGACGTTCTTTTGTCTGTATCACAGGATCATCTCCGATTTGGATCTCCGGAGCAGAATCCGGATTCCCCTTTTACTGAATCTGGATTTCCAGGGCCTCTTTTGCCGCCGTGAGCGCGTCGGGAATCCCCGCCGGATTCTTTCCGCCTGCCTGCGCCATATTCGGACGGCCGCCGCCGCCTCCGCCCACTTTGGACGCCGCGGCTTTGATCAGATTTCCCGCATGGGCGCCGGATTTCACAGCCTGCTCTGTTGCCATCGCAACCAGATTTACTTTTGAGTCATGCGCAGATGCAAGCAGCACCACGCCTTCGCCCAGTTTTTCCTTTAACTGGTCCCCGAGGCCGCGCAGACCGTTCATATCCACATCTTCCAGGGACGCCGCCAGCAGCTTCACGCCCTTTACTTCCACCACATTGTCCATAACGCCGCCGAGGGCATCCTTTGCGGCTTTGCTCTTCAAAGACTCATTTTCACTGTGCAGCGCCTTTAGCTCAGCCTGCAGATGGGCAATCTTTTCTGTCACTCCCGCCGCATTGGTTTTAAGCATCTTTGCGGCTTCCCCCAGCGTCTCCTCGATCTTATCATAATATGCAAATACCGCATTTGACGTCAAAGCCTCGATACGTCTCACGCCTGCCGCAATACCTGTCTCGGAAATAATCTTGAAAGCTGTGATTTCGCCTGTGTTCGCCACATGGGTGCCGCCGCAGAGTTCTATGGAGAAATCCCCCATCCTTACAACGCGCACTTCGTCGCCGTATTTTTCCCCGAACAGCGCCATCGCCCCGGTCTTCTTTGCCTCTTCCAGGGACATGATATCCGTTTCCACCGGGATCGCCTCAGCGATTTTCCGGTTTACAATATCCTCCACATGGGCCAGTTCCTCCGGCGTCATCGCGGAAAAATGCGAAAAGTCAAAACGCAGACGGTCCGGGTTTACGTCCGAACCTTTCTGCTCTACATGGGCGCCGAGTACCGTGCGCAGCGCTTTCTGAAGCAGGTGGGTCGCGCTGTGGTTCTTTGCGATCAGGGCGCGGCGGGCTTTATCTACTTCCAGCACAGCCGTGTCGCCTACTTTGATCATTCCCCTTGTCACGCGGCCGATATGTCCGACTTTGCCGCCCAACATTTTTACGGTATCCTCTACTTGAAATTCTCCCTCTGCCGTGCGGATATATCCGGTATCTGCCGTCTGGCCGCCCATTGTCGCATAAAACGGCGTCACTTTCACAAAAATCGTACCAATCTGGCCGTCTGTCAAAGCTTCCGCGAGCTCCGTCTCCGTTGTCAGGACAGTCACTTCCGATTCACAGGTAAGATTCTGATAGCCTGCAAATTCCGTTGTCACAGACGGGTCGATGGAATCGTAGACCGTCGCGTCAGCCCCCATATAGTTTGTCGCTTTTCTTGCTTTGCGGGCTTTCTTTCTCTGTTCCTCCATGGCGGCCTCAAAACCCTCCCGATCGATCGTAAAGCCTTTTTCCTCCAGAATTTCTTCTGTCAGGTCGATTGGGAATCCATACGTATCATATAATTTGAACGCATCCTGCCCCGGGAGGACTTTTTGGCCCTCTTTTTCCATCCCGTCCTGCATATCCGCAAGGATGGAAAGCCCCTGGTCGATCGTCTTATGGAACTTTTCTTCTTCCTGGGTCAGGACCTTGAAAATAAACGCTTTCTTTTCCTCCAGCTCCGGATAACCGTCCCTGCTTTCCTGGATCACGGTTCTGCCCAGCTTTGCGAGAAACGTACCGTCAATGCCCAGCATCTTTCCGTGTCTTGCCGCGCGGCGGATGAGGCGGCGCAGTACATAGCCGCGGCCCTCGTTCGTCGGCATAATGCCGTCGGATACCATAAAGACCGCGGAACGGATATGATCTGTAATGAGACGGATCGATACGTCGTCCAGTGCATCCGTATGATACGTCTTTCCTGACAGCCCGCACACCTTGTCGCGGATCGCTTTCATCGTATCAATGTCAAATACGGAATCCACATCCTGCATGACGACTGCCAGACGCTCCAGTCCCATACCGGTATCGATATTTTTGTTTTCCAGTTCTTCGTAATTTCCTTTTCCGTCGCCGTTAAACTGGGTGAATACGTTATTCCATACTTCCATGAAACGGTCGCAGTCACAACCCACTTTGCAGTCCGGGCTGCCGCAGCCATATTTTTCTCCCCTGTCATAGTAAATCTCAGAACATGGGCCGCAGGGGCCCGCGCCATGCTCCCAGAAGTTATCGCATTCGCCATTCCCGTCACGATAAAAACGGGTAATCTTTTCCGCCGGGATCCCGATCTCCTTATTCCAGATCTCAAAAGCTTCCTCATCCTCGCCGTAAATGGACGGATAGAGGCGCTCCGGGTCAAGGCCGAGCGTTTCCGTCAAAAATTCCCAGGACCACGCAATCGCTTCCCTCTTGAAATAATCGCCGAAAGAGAAGTTCCCAAGCATCTCAAAAAAAGTCAGATGGCGCGCTGTCTTCCCCACATTCTCGATATCGCCGGTACGGATACATTTCTGACAGGTGGATACGCGCCGCTTCGGCGGGATCTCCTGACCTGTAAAGTACGGCTTTAACGGCGCCATGCCCGCATTGATCAGCAAAAGGCTGTTGTCATTGTGCGGGATCAGCGAAAAGCTTTTCATCACAAGATGATCTTTACTTTTGAAAAAATCAAGATACATTCTGCGCAGTTCATTTACTCCATAAGATTTCACAAC
>CAZGMH010000160.1:0-1201 GCA_964526765.1 uncultured Eubacterium sp. | reverse complement strand
AAATGTCCGCCGCGCCAGCCGGATTCGATGCACACATTCGTCAAAAATAATTTTACCACGCCGATCCATATGAGCAGGTACGGCGTATATTTCAGGTAGTCATACTGGATCGCCTGGATCGCGTTGCCGCCGGAAAACATCGTCATCGGCAGCACGGAACCGATCACCCCCAGCACCAGGCCGCCCAGCACTGCGTTGAGGATGATCAGATTTTTCTTTGCCAGCTTCTCGAAAAAACTGTGCGTAAGCTTTTTAAATATCAGGTACAGGTATCCGGCTCCGATTCCTACGGCAATAAGCAAAATTGCCCCCACTTTATCCCTGACATAGAGTTCCCTGTCCGTCAGGTGCGGAACGGAAAGCCCCCGGCCGAGCAGGGCGTTTAAAAGTTCATAGATCAGCAGTCCGCTTAATCCCGCCACGACGCCGGCTGAAATCTGCTCCGAACGTTTCCATTTCATTTTATCCTTATCGTAAATAATCTGGTCTGCCGGAAGCAGGAATCCGTTCACCATCGTCCTGAATACATATTTTCTGGAAATATGGGGATCGTTTTGTATGTACGTCTCCATTTTCCAGCGGGCCATGCCGAACTGATCCATCGCCCAGCAGCAGGCTCCCAGAAGAAGGCTTACCAGCCCCGACTCCGGTCCTACCGCCCCGCCGAAAAACAGGGACAAAAAAGACGCCCCGATAATCATCGGTATTTTTTTGTAGGGATATGTGCCCGTATTTTTTACCCTTTTTACCGAATCCGCCATACTCTCGGGCCAGGGTCCAAACGCGCGGTGGAACAATCCAACGAACACGCCGCCGATCAGGCACATAATAACCGTATAGTATTTCACATCCACATATTCCGGGATCATGTCCCATATAATCGTGATGCCCACATTTGCGATTTTCAAATATATCCAGACAACTCCTGCAATGATTCCCCCGGTCAGCGCGGCAAAGCAGGAAAACAGCGCCCAGTTGCTCATTTGTTTTTTCATTCTGAAACCCGATCCTCCAACAGGACGTTCCCGTCCGCGGCGTCTGCCGCCAGCTTATCACAGCGCTCGTTTTCAGGATGTCCGTCATGGCCTTTCACCCATTTGTATGTCACCTGATGCATCCGCATTGCGGCAAGCAGCCGTTTCCATAAGTCAATGTTTTTCACCGGGGACTTGTCCGCTTTCCTCCATCCCCGCTTCTGCCA
>CAZGMH010000159.1:0-4804 GCA_964526765.1 uncultured Eubacterium sp. | reverse complement strand
ATCTTCATAACGCTTTTCAGAAACAAAATTTCCCTCCGCATCAATCAACTACCACTCGCCATCCTTTTGCACTGCCGCTTCTCCATTATAAAAACTTCCGGCAGCTTCAAACTCACCGGGAAGAAAACTGCCGTCTCCCTTCAAATATCTCCACACCCCATTGATTTTTACCGGGACCATATCTAAAGACGCCGAATAATAGCCTGCATCCTCTATTTCTAGATCAAATCTTCGCCGAGCCACCTCATTTTTATCCAAAAGCCAAGTGGCAATATCATTCCTGTAGATTCCTTCTCCTTCATCATTGATCAGACCGATAAAATCATATCCGCCTGTCAATTCCTCTCCTTCCTCATCAAGCACGTGCCACTGGTTTCCGTCATAGGCACTGATATATCCGTTAAGACAGGTCTTAAAATCCGAATACAATTCATAGTCGGTCTTTACCATATATAAAAGATCTTCATATGTTTTTTCTATTTCTTCGTCTTCCACCGGAACTTTCATGGCATTCTTCGCCACTGTATATGCTTTTTTATAATTCAAATCCTCCAGATATAAATCCAACTGAATCTTCCAATAATCCGGAGTTTTCGGAAAATCTGCTGCCGCACTGGCCATATCTTTCAAATAACAGCTTTGAACGTATGCCGAAGGAGCTTCCGCATACAGCATGGCATAGGTATCCTTTATATTCTGATAAATGGTTTCCTCATTTTGATAGGTAAGCGCCGCCTTATATTCTTCAATCGCCTGTTCATATAAACCTCTCCGGCGGCTCTCTTCTGCAAAAGCCAGATGCCCTTGATATTCCTGACGTTCTGCGGCAGCTCCTGTAACAGCCGAAACAGATGCTATCCCAAGCATTCCGACCAATATCACCGGTACGATTATTTTTAAAGCCTTCATATCTTAAGCACTCCCTTTTCAGTACACGAACAAAACCATCGCCAAAAAACCCGCCCAAATAAAAGGGCCAAAAGGCAGCGAATCTTTCCATGTCAGTTTTTTCCTTGCCACGCACAATACAGAAACAATCGTACATCCAATCAGGGAAAGCACCAGAACAACAAACACCAGATACGTTCCCACCACAAAGCCAAGCGACGCAAGCAATTTAATATCGCCGCCGCCAATCCCTCCATGACAGATCGTCCGCGCCAGCGTCAAAGCAAGAAAACACAGGATACATCCGCTTAAAGAACTGATTACTTCCTGCAGGCCGGCATTTGTCATGGCAAACTCATAGAAGATTACCAAAAGCTTCACCATAATCAGAATAAGCGGAAACTTATTTGCAATAAGACGCTGTTTCCAATCTATCATTGCCGCTCCTGAGATAATAAGATAGGAAGCAAACAACAAAATCCACGGAATAGGAGAATCGCTCTTTTTTGTCACGGCAAATCCACCGATAAAGGAAAGCAAGGTATACAAACTCCAGAAGAAGATTGCTTTCCCGCTCTTTTTACCAGTCTGATTTACTTTCCCTGCCGTCCAATTATTTTTTCCCCACATATACAGGCATAATCCTAAGGATATCGCACCCCACAGGAACGCCCCGCCTAATATCTTCCACATCACCATTACACAAAGCATGGATGAGGGTTCCAAAGCGGAACTCCCATCCCGTTTCTTACTTTCTGTTTATCGCCCACCGCTTTTAGAAAAGAAATCTCCGACATTGTCATCTACCCACGCAAGAACCTGATCCTTAAACCCCAAAAATACACCTGCCAAAGCCAGAGCAATCCCCAGCAGTACCAATACGGAAATAAAATTGGTATCCCCGTCCTCGTCCTGCCTGAAACAATACAGCCATGTTTTCATTCCGATGATTAGATCATCTAACTTTCTTACCATCACATTATCCTCCTGTCTTCTTTCTTTATTTATCTTTATGCCTCAATGCATAAAAATCAAAATGATAAGCCCTGCACGGCTGCGGATACCACAATCATAATAATGCCGGCAAAGGTAATCCCCAGCGGAACGATTAATTTGCCTGCCGCCTTCTCTCCCTGCTGCAGCGCTAATTGTCTTTTATGGGAAAGCTGTTCGCTTGCCTGATCCATTAAAAAATCCGCCAGTTCGCTGTTCCCCTTCTCCATGCCTTGCAGCATGGAGCTGGAAAACTTCTTTATCTCTGCCGAATCGGAAAGAATGCCGAATTTATGTATGGCGGAAGCGTCTGATTCCCCGTTTTTCATATTTTCACAGGCTTTCCGCATTAAATCGTACAATTCTCCTTCTTTACCATACGCCACCAGTTCCCATGCTTCCCGCAAAATCATCCCGGAATCGATAAGGAGCGACAATTTGGAAATCATATTCGGAAATTCCAATTCACATGCTTCCCGCCTTGCCTGAACGCTTTCTTTCATATGGGACATAATCAGATTCCACTCTGCCATCAACGCCAAAGCCGTAATGCCGATAAATATCAGTCCTGATGAAGAACCCGCAAAAGCGCATAAGGTAAAGCCGACACAGCAGGTAAAAATGGATATTGTTAAAAACTGTGCCCAAGTAATAACCGCATAATATTCCGCATAAATATTATCCCATATCAGTTTTGACTGCGTTTTCAGATCCAACCCAATTTTCCCCCGCAGCCGGAAAACAGGCGTATCATTCATAAACAGCCCAATCACATAAAATTCCTTCATCGGATAAGCGTTCCCATCTAAATTTTCTATATAGGCGGTATACGCACTTCCCTTGAAGAGTCCTATGATAAAAACAGCATCACAGATTGCCGCGAGCACAATAAAAACCAGTTGAAATGCCATCGCTTTACACCTTTACATCACAAATTTTCAGACCATAGCAATAAGAAGCAACAAATATCCCAATAGCAACCGTATTTACCAAAACCCCAATCGGCGTAGCAAAATTTTCAGCAAACGTATCGTTGGTGAATTTCAGCATAGCAACTACCATAATTGGCATAATGCTCATTACATTATGCTGCAGCTTATTCGATGTCAGTTTTGTCTCAATTTCATCCGATACCATGATTTTTTCATTGATCGCCTGATATGTTTTCTGGATGATCATCCGTAAATTCCCGCCTTTCCGGTAACATACGCTGAAAACATCCGCGAAGCACACCACATCCTCGTTGCCGCTGCGCTCCCCAAAATCCTTCACCATCACGTCGAGATTGATATTCTGGGCTGCCCCGGTCAATATCTCCCTGACTTCTTTTACGATGTAATCATTTTCATCATATTGCATCAGAAGATCTGCCAAAGCGTCCTCAAATGCTTTCTGCACATTGCTTCCGGATGCCATGGAGGAAGAAAGGGATGCCAGCATCGCTTTAAACTGATTTTTCAATTCCGCGTTGCGCTTTTCCAGACAGCGTTTCCAATAGACTGGTGATAATAGTTTCAGCGCAATGCCGCCCACTACTATAAAGGCAACCGCATCTGCAATATACGTTGCGAACGTTGCCATGCCGTCTACGGTAAACAGCCCGCCATAAAACAGGATGCCAACCAGCCCGCCGAGCAGAAATAATACCAGATAAACAAGCAGTTTTTCTGCGCGTTTCGGAACATAAACGCGATAATTCAGCATATCATTATTTAATTTGGACTTTACATACTGCGGCTCCCTGACTTTTTTGCTCATATTTCCATCTCTCTATATCCGGTCAGTTGTAATTTAAAGGTATTTACTAAGGGATTCTCTGTCCGCTGCAAGATGCCGGATACTTTTTCCCGTGTACTTTTTTCATCCTCCCGAAACACATATAGCGGATTTAATTTAATCTCTCCATTTTCATATCCAACTACTTCCGTGATTTCCATCGTCCTTCTG
This sequence comes from uncultured Eubacterium sp., assembly GCA_964526765.1. Lineage (GTDB taxonomy): Bacteria > Bacillota > Clostridia > Lachnospirales > Lachnospiraceae > Eubacterium_I. The sequence goes on along the minus strand of CAZGMH010000159.1, from coordinate 976 downwards.
CTCTTATCCCGCAGCCTTGACAGATGCACGATAATATCCACTGCAGAGGCAATCTGCTGGCGGATTGCTTCTAATGGCAATCCGTCTGCCCCTTGCAATACCATTGTTTCCAAACGGCTTAACATATCATGGGTACTGTTCGCATGTCCTGTTGATAAGGAACCGTCATGTCCTGTATTCATAGCCTGTAACATGTCTAACGCCTCTCCACCCCGGACTTCCCCGACAACGATCCTTTCCGGGCGCATTCGCAGCGATGATTTAATTAAATCGCGAATCGTAATAGCACCGCTGCCGGAAGCATTTGCATTCCTTGTTTCCATAGATACCAGATTATCTATTCCGGTAATCTGGAGCTCTGCCGAGTCTTCAATCGTGATCACACGCTCGTCTTTCGGGATAAAATTAGACAGCGCATTTAAAAAAGTGGTCTTGCCGGAACCTGTGCCGCCCGATATAAAGATGTTATACTTCGAGCGGACTAAAATCTCCAAAGCGTGCGCAACTTCCGGTGTAATGGAACCGTATCGCAAAAGCTGTTCTATCGTCATAGGCGTTTTGGAAAATTTACGAATCGTTACCGTTGCACCTTTCATAGAAATCGGCGGCAGCACCACGTTTACACGGGAACCGTCCGGCAGTCTGGTATCTACGATTGGACTCGCCTGATTGACTTCCCGCCCGGCCTGTCCTACGATTTTCTGGACAATATCCTCCAACTGCCGTTCACTCTCAAATTTCTGGTTCATCTTCTGCAGGCGGCCGTTTTTTTCAATAAAAATATTCTCCGGCCCGTTAATCATGACTTCTGTGATATTATCATCCATCATGATCGTGTCCAAAAGACCGAAGCCCCGGATGGAGCTGTAAATCTGCTGCACGATTAAAACCATCTGTTCAATCGAAACATATTGCCCGGACAGCTTTTGTTCCACCATATCCTTAATCTTCTCTTCCAGTTCTTCATCGCCCATGC
>CAZGMH010000158.1:0-4837 GCA_964526765.1 uncultured Eubacterium sp. | reverse complement strand
TATTCAATGCTTCTCCATGCGGTTTCCAGGGCAATTTCCATCATTTCATTAAATGATTCCTGCCTCTCAAGGGCGGTAAGTTCTTCTTTTCTGAACATATGGTCAGAAATGGACAAAATACTCAGGGCTTTTTTATTTACATATGTTGCTTCCCAGTATAATCCGGCTGTTTCCATTTCCACACACAACATGCCGAGATCGCGTGCCATCTGAGGAATATTGGAATTTGCATTATAGAATACATCTGTTGTAAATACGCTTCCGACTTTTACACTGGCATTCCGCTCTTCGCAGATATCTACCGCGTCACTGAGCATATCATAGTTAGCGGTAGGCGCAAGCGTTCCCGGAAAACCGTATTGTACAGAAAAATTGGAATTGGTGGATGCGCTCATTGCGATAACAACGTCGCGCACCTTTAACTCATCTCTGAGCGCTCCGGCAGAACCTACACGGATAATAGAATCCACATCAAAAAATGTGTAGAGTTCATGAGCGTATAAGGTCATGGAAGGAATACCCATTCCGCTCCCCATAACGGAAATCTGTTTGCCTTTATAAGTACCGGTATATCCATACATGTTTCGTACAGTGTTGAATAAAACCGGATTTTCGAGATAGGTCTCTGCAATGTATTTTGCGCGCAGAGGATCTCCCGGCATCAGAACGACTTTTGCTACTTTCTCTTTCTCAGCTTCAATACATGCTGAAGGTGTTGATATCATGTATTTTTCCTCCTTAAATGATTCGGTTTATAGTTTTTTTGCTTTTAAATACGACCCGATTTCATTGTGCGGGCGTTTGAGTATAATATAAAGGATGTGAAATAAAATGTCAACGAGGTTTACAACTGCGCAGGTTATCACGAGGTTTACAACTGCGCAGGTTATCATTCGAGGTTTACAGCCGCGCAGGTTATCATTCCGGTGTTGCTGATTCATCAAAGGGCGGTTGATTTAACGTTCTTTGGGAAATGCATTTCCTGTATATGAGATAAGCTAAAACTGCAGTGACTGTCTCAGAAGCCCAAAATGAGTTCCAAACGCCGGCACCGCCGAAAAATCTGCTGAGCAGGAAGGCTGCCGGTATAATTAAAATGACATAACGCAGGGTGGAAATGATAAGCGATTTGGGGCCTTCTCCCAAAGCCTCCAGAGCGCCGGACGAAACAATTGAGAGGGAGGAGATAATAAATCCCAGGCAGATGATGCGCAGCGCCGGAATCCCTAATTGAATTGTAGCCGGGTTCTCTGTGAACATCCCGATTAATTGCGCCGGGATACACAGGCACAAAACCATGCCCATTGCCATAATCAGAAGAATAAGCACGAGGGCAGTTTTATAGATTTTATTTACTCTTTCAAATTCGCGGGCTCCGAAGTTATAACTGATCAGGGGACGCATACCCTGGACAACGCCGTTGGCGGGGAGGTACAGGAAGGTCTGCAGCTTGTAGTAAATTCCAAGTACCAGAACATGAGTCTGGGAGAATGCCGCCAGAATGGAATTCAGGGCAGATACAAGCACGGAAGGAAGCCCCATGTTCAGCGTTGCGGGGATACCGATGAGATAAAGGGGGATGCAGATGTCTTTTGTGGGTTTGAGATGCCGGACAGACAATCTGAGGTTGAGCGGACGCACCAGCCATACAGCCAGGTAAATAATCAGAGTGGTCAGCTGCCCGATATTTGTTGCCCATGCGGCGCCCTCAATCCCCATAGCCGGGAAAATACCGATTCCGAAAATGAGAAGCGGGTCCAGAATAATATTGATAATGCATCCGCTTAACATACTGAGCATAGAGACAACCATACGCCCGACCGATTGGAATATTTTTTCAAATGTGATTTCTGCCGTGATAATGACGGAGAACATAAGTACAATATTGGAATAGCGCAGCCCAAGGTCAAGGACCTGTTCCGCGTCGGTGAATAATCGTAAAAAAGCCGGCATTGCCAGAATACCGAAAATGGTGTAGAGTGCGCCGTGGATGACATTGAGAAAAAGTCCCTGGGTGGCGGCGGCGTCTGCCCGCTCCTGATTATGCGCGCCCAGCGCCATGGCGATAACGGCATTTACACCGATACCAAAACCAACACCGATGGAGGAAATCAGATTTTGTACGGGATAAACCAGCGACAGTGCAGTCATGGCGTCTTCACTGATTTTGGATACAAAGATACTGTCTATAATGTTGTAGAGAGAGTTTACAAGCATGGACAGCATCATGGGTATGGCCATAGATAATAACAGCGGCAAAACAGGTTTTTCTTTTATGTAAGTTTGTTCCATAATTAAGCAATCCTTTCAATAAAACGGCAGTAGGAATAAATATTCGTTCTGCAATATGTAAGATAAAAAAAGGCTATAGACAGACTGTTTATAATCAGAAACAGAAAAATCTATAGCCTTTTAAGACATTATATGTTTTTAAATTATATATCATTTCCGAAATTGCTTGTCAAGCCTTCAGGAGAGAAATTTTGGGTCTTTTGGTTACAATTTACAGCCATCCACGCCTCATTCGCAAAACTCGCTGCTACGCAGCTTCTGCACCCCGCTTTGCGGTGTGCGTTTTGCTCATGTGTGAAATTCGGTCATATGTTTCCGATACCAGATCGGCAGATGGTTCCGTTGGCATACCGGATTTGTCCGCTCCTTGATACCGATAGTATGAAAAAAGGTTTTCCACAGCTCCATGAATGGGTCGGATATCTCTTCGGAATGTTTGAGCTGTTCAAATTCTTTTTCGCTTAAACCGGTCAGGTAGGTCTCCTGATCTGCGGGATGGATGACGGCGAGTTTTCGGTTATCATCTATAATCATCCAGTTTTCGGAGGGCAGCCGGTCATCGAAAGCCGGAGAGAGCAGCGTCAGCAGATTGGATTTTGGCTTAATGTGCGCTGCAAGAACGCCGTTTGGGAGAGACTGAAAACGCAGAAATTCCCGAAAATAGTGAGTTTCATTCCCGACTTTGCGGTTTGCCTCGAACATGGCTATGACATAAGGATGCTGCAGCATGGATGTGACCCTGTGGTGACAGGCAAACCCCAGCAGCAGAAAGCGGTATATGCGGTCCAGCTTGTCGGAAAGGTTTGACATGGCGCAGCGAAAGATCATTTCATAAGCGGAAAAGGAAATCTTTGTCTGAATCGAGCGGATAACCTTTTTGCTCTTTTCCATATCTGCATCAATATGACGGTATTCACAGAACAGCTCCAGATTTCCAACCGGTTCTGTCTGCAATCTGATATTCTGATGTCCCTCTTTGGATGCCCATGCATCATAGATGCAGGTCATCATGTCTTCGAAAGTATCCTTGCACGTAAATATAATCATTTAGAAAACTCCTTGGTCAAACAGAGAAAGCTGCTCGTAGGTCTGTGGATGTTCAATTTCCCAGTCCTTTGCATGATTGATGCCGATGAGCTGACGGGTAATGAAAGCTTCCTCCAATCGTATTTTGCGGTACATTTTTCCATGGCAGGTGATAAAATACTGGGCGCGTTTTAGTACGACGCCCATTTTTTTGATAGCTTCAAAGGTAAGGGCTCCCGTCTTTCTGGAACGGAGAATGCGCAGGGCAGACTTGCCCCCAATCCCGGGAACCCTCATGAGTGTACCGTAGTCTGCGGTGGCAATCTCAACGGGAAATTGTTCCAGATGGCGGAGCGCCCAGTCGCATTTCGGATCCAAATACAGGTTGAAATCAGGTCTTTCCGGGGACAGCAATTCTTCCGCATGGAAACCGTAGTAGCGCAGCAGCCAGTCGGCCTGGTAAAGCCGGTGCTCCCGTAAAAGTGGAGGCGCAGTGCCGATGGCGGGCAGGGAGTCATCCTCATTGAGAGGAACATAAGCGGAAAAAAATACCCGTTTCAAATCGAATTGCTGATAAAGCGCCTGGGCTACAGCAAGGATCTGATAGTCGCTTTCTCCGGTAGCTCCGATGATCATTTGCGTGCTCTGCCCTGCCGGAGCGAAAGGCTTGTCCGGTGAGACAGAAGCAGCGGGCGGAACTGCCAGGGCGGCATTTTCACCCAATATAAAGTCGGAGTTGTGACGGAAAATCGTGTCGTTCAAATAACGATTTCCATAGCTGCGCTCCATAGAGGGGGATTTGCCGATAGCCAGGCGGTAATCGGTGATGCGCTGCTGAATCCGCCGCATGGGGAGCAAAATTGAGGAGCGGGTTTTTTGCGGCGCCAGACTTTGCAGTCCTTCTGCCGTGGGAAGTTCCAGATTAATACTCATGCGGTCCGCCAGATATCCGGTTTTTTCAATCAGCTCATCCGGTGCGTATGGAATGGCTTTTACATGAATATAGCCGTTAAAACGGTATTTTGTGCGCAGGAGGTACAAAGTACGATACATCAGTTCCATCGTATAGGAGGGATTCTTGCATACGCCGGAACTTAAAAATAAACCTTCTATATAATTGCGTTTGTAAAATTCAATGACCAGCGTGCAGATTTCCTCCGGTGTGAAGGTGGCGCGGACGCAGTCATTATCCGCACGGTTCAGGCAGTATTTGCAATTGTAGATACAGTCATTGCTCTGCAATATTTTGAGCAGGGAAATACACCTTCCGTCACCGGCAAAGCTGTGACAGATACCGGCGGCACAGGAGTTTCCGATGCTGCCTTTTTTTCCGCGGCGGTCAACCCCGCTTGAGGTACAGGCTACGTCATATTTTGCCGCGTCTGACAAAATCTGGAGTTTTTCATTGAGAGAGAGGGATTTTACCGTAATTTCCATAATACACCGCCGAATATATGTTCTGGTAATATCATAACATGGAATGTAATGGAATGCAATAGAAAAATCGAACATACATTCT
>CAZGMH010000157.1:3178-4841 GCA_964526765.1 uncultured Eubacterium sp. | reverse complement strand
TAAGCTCGAAAAGACCTCGCTAAGCGCTCATATTATACCACATTTTCTAAGTTCGGAAAGACCTCACTAAGAAAATGGTTGATGTTATTCGACGAATTGGTTACAATGAAAAGAGATGAAAGGGAGAATGGAATGGAATTCAAGGAACACAGGATAGATATAATTGAACCGGGCAGTATTGCGGAAGAACTGGGGATTATGCCCGGCGATGTGTTGTTGGCAGTGAATGGAAAACCAATCCAGGACGTATTTGACTATCATTTTCTGATCAATGATGATAAATTGACAATTTTGATCCGCAAACCGGATGGGCAGGAATGGGAATGGGAAATAGTAAAGGATTACTATGAAGATCTGGGGATTGGTTTTGAAAACGGTCTGATGGATGACTACAAATCCTGTTATAACAAATGTATTTTTTGTTTTATTGACCAGATGCCGCCGAATATGAGAGAAACCCTGTATTTTAAAGATGACGATTCAAGACTTTCCTTTTTGCAGGGAAATTATGTGACCCTGACCAATATGAAAGAGGAGGACGTGGAACGCATTATTACTTACAAGCTGGCGCCGATTAATGTGTCTGTCCATACGACGAATCCCGAACTTCGGTGTAAGATGCTTCATAACCGTTTTGCCGGTGAAGCTCTTGATAAAATCCGGCGGTTTTATGAGGCGGGAATAGAGATGAATGGCCAGATTGTCCTCTGCAAGGGAATTAATGACGGGGAGGAGCTGGAGCGGAGTATCCGCGATTTGTCCGAATATCTGCCCTATATGGAAAGCCTTTCTGTTGTTCCTGTAGGTTTGACAAAATACAGAGAGGGTCTGTATCCGCTGGAGCCTTTTGAAAAGGAAGATGCGCGGGAGGCGCTTTCCATTATTCACAAATGGCAGAAAATATGCTATGAAAAACATGGCAGCCATTTTGTACATGCGGGGGATGAGTGGTATCTGCTCGCAGAAGAACCCTTCCCGCCGGAGGAAAACTATGACGGATATATACAGTTGGAAAACGGCGTGGGCATGATGCAGCTTTTGCAGAGCGAATTTGAGGCTTGCCTTGAGGAAGAAAGGGAAAATCCGGGACAGGCAGCCGGAAAGCCCGGCAGGGGTATCTCAAAGGACAGATTCAAAAAAGGCAGGTACAGGGAACGTCCCGTCCTGTTTCGGTTCGGAGGCAAAAAGTCCGGGAAATTTTCAGAGGAATCTCATATGGAAAGAGAAGGAAAACATACAATTTCTGTTGCCACCGGAAAATCAGCGGCGCCGTTACTGCGTAAACTGGCGGCGGAATTTACCTGCCGGCACCCGGATACGAAAATTCTGATTTATGAGATTTTAAATAATTTTTTCGGGGAGCGGATTACCGTTTCCGGTCTTTTGACGGGGCAGGACCTTAAAGCACAGCTGACAGGACAGGAGTTGGGAGAAAAGCTGCTTCTGCCATGTAATTTGCTGCGCAGCGGGGAGGAAGTTTTTCTGGATGATATGACCTTATCGGAATTGGAAAACGCTTTACAAGTTCCGATTCATATTGTAAAATCAGACGGACAGTGCTTGTACGAAGAAATGCTGTGCAAAGTGACGGAGCAAAGCAGTTAAGCAGAATAAAGTGACGGAGCAGAGCAGCTAAGCAGAACAAAGTGACGGAGCAGAGCAG
>CAZGMH010000157.1:0-3078 GCA_964526765.1 uncultured Eubacterium sp. | reverse complement strand
ACGGAGCAGAGCAGTTAAGCAGAACAAAGTGACGGAGCAGAGCAGTTAAGCTGAGTAAAATAACTGAGTAAAGTAATCGAGTGAGAATACAGGCGCAGGAGCTGAAAAGTGGATTCTGTTTGATACAGAAGAAATTTGCGAATAGAGAGGTAAGAAAATGAGTAAACCAGTAGTAGCGGTTGTCGGACGTCCGAATGTGGGAAAATCTACATTGTTTAATGCGCTGGCAGGCGAGCGTATCTCCATTGTCAAGGATACGCCGGGAGTGACCAGAGACCGGATTTACGCGGATGTCGATTGGCTGAACTATACATTTACGATGGTCGATACCGGAGGTATCGAGCCGGATACAAAGGATATTATTTTGTCCCAGATGCGGGAACAGGCGGAGATTGCTATTGCGACAGCGGATGTGATACTGTTTATGACGGATGTGCGGCAGGGGCTTGTGGATGCGGATGCAAAAGTAGCTGATATGCTGCGCCGGTCCCAAAAACCGATTGTCCTCGTGGTCAACAAGGTGGACAGTTTTGAAAAATACATGCCCGATGTATATGAATTTTATAATCTTGGAATTGGCGATCCGATTCCGGTATCGGCAGCTTCCCGGCTGGGAATTGGCGATATGCTGGAAGAAGTTGTGAAATATTTCCCGGATGACAGCAGGCAGGAGGAAGAAGATACCCGCCCGAAGGTTGCCATTGTAGGGAAGCCAAACGTGGGAAAATCTTCGATGATTAACAGGCTGGTCGGTGAAAACCGTGTGATTGTATCAGACATTGCCGGGACGACCAGGGATGCGATTGATACGGAGATAAAATATAACGGAAAAGAATATATTTTTATTGATACGGCAGGACTGCGGCGCAAAAACAAGATCAAAGAGGAGATTGAGCGGTACAGCATAATCCGTGCCGTTACTGCCGTGGAGCGGGCGGATGTGGTGATTCTTGTCATTGACGCGACGGAAGGAGTCACAGAGCAGGATGCCAAAATTGCCGGAATTGCCCATGAAAGGGGAAAAGGCATTATTATTGCGGTCAATAAATGGGATGCGATTGAGAAGGATGACAAGACGATTTACAGGCATACAAACCGGATTCGGGAAATCCTGAGTTTTATGTCCTATGCAGAAATTATGTTTGTCTCCGCAAAGACCGGACAGCGTATGACAAAGATGTTTGATATGATTGATATGGTATTGGAAAACAATGCAATGCGCATTGCAACCGGCGTGTTAAATGAGATTATGTCGGAGGCAGTGGCGATGCAGCAGCCGCCGTCTGATAAGGGAAAACGCCTGAAGCTGTATTATATTACGCAGGCGGCAGTGAAACCGCCGACATTTGTCATCTTTGTAAATGATAAAGAACTGATGCACTTTTCCTATACGCGGTATCTGGAAAACCGGATTCGGGATACCTTTGGATTTAAGGGGACGGCGCTGAAATTTATCATCCGTGAGAGAAAGGAAGATTAGATTATGATAGTGAGTCGGATCATTGGCCTTGTGCTTGGATATGTTTTCGGTCTGTTTCCCACGGGGGTATTATATGGGAAGGCACATCATATAGATATCAGAAAACATGGAAGCGGAAATGCGGGCATGACAAATTCCCTGCGGGTACTTGGCTGGAAAGCCGGGATAATTGTTTTTTTCGGAGACTGCTTAAAAGCCGTAGCAGCGATGGCGATTATCTGGTATGTATTTAAAGATAAGTATCCGGATGCGGTAAAGCTTCTGGAACTGTATGCAGGGTTCGGAGCCGTTCTGGGACATAATTTTCCGTTTTATATGAAGTTTAAAGGCGGAAAAGGAATCGCCAGCAGTGTCGGCATTGTATTTTCTTTTGACTGGCGTATGGCGCCGATCTGTGCAGTTTTGTTCTTTGCATCGGTGGCGCCAACCGGATTTATGTCCCTCGGTTCGCTGGGGATTTTGAGCGGATTTTTTATACAGACAATCGTGTTTGGGCAGCTCGGACTGCTGAAAGCCGGGGCGCAGTTTTTGCCGGAAATATATGTTTTGTCTGCCGTATTGACAGGGCTGGCATTCTGGCAGCACCGGTCAAATCTGAAACGCCTTGCGACGGGCACGGAAAATAAATTCCGTCCGCCAAAAAAGGAAAATTAAAAGCGTATAATCGGGAGGTGCAAAATGGCTGAAATCAGTGTGATCGGAGCGGGAAGCTGGGGAACGGCGCTGGCGACGGTTCTGGCGAAAAACGGACATCAGGTTATGGTCTGGTCCATTTTGGAGGAAGAAGTAAAAATGCTCTCTGAGGAAAGAGAGCATAAGGATAAGCTGCCGGGTGTAAAAATACCGGAAAGCATTGTGTTTACAACGGACCTTAAGGCTTCCGTTACAGATAAGGAAATGATCGTTCTTGCGGTACCGTCTCCTTTTATCAGAAGTACGGCGCACAATATGTCCTCCTTTGTGAAAGAGGGACAACTGATTGTGACAGTATCCAAGGGAATTGAGGAAAATACGCTGATGATTCAGACCGAGATTGTGGAGGATGAAATTCCGCAGGCTGAGGTGGCGGTATTGTCCGGTCCAAGCCATGCGGAGGAAGTGGGGAGAGGACTTCCCACAACGGTAGTCGCGGGAGCAAAATCAAAAGCAGTGGCGGAATCGGTCCAGAACTATTTCATGAATGAGGTATTCCGGGTTTACACGAGCCCTGACATGCTCGGTATTGAACTGGGAGCCTCCTTAAAGAATGTGATAGCTCTCGCCGCGGGTATGGCAGACGGTCTTGGATTCGGAGATAATACAAAGGCGGCATTGATTACAAGGGGAATCAAGGAAATCAGCCGTCTGGCGTTGGCAATGGGTGCAAAAATCGAAACGTTAAGCGGATTGTCCGGTATCGGGGATCTGATCGTTACATGCGCCAGCAAGCACAGCCGGAACCGGAAAGCCGGGATGCTGATCGGCCAGGGGTATTCCATGCAGGAAGCGATGGATGAAGTAAAGATGGTTGTAGAAGGCGTATACTCTGCAAAGGCAGCGATTGCACTGGCAAAAAAATATGATGTGGATATGCCTATTATTGAGCAGGTAAATGAGGT
>CAZGMH010000156.1:0-4890 GCA_964526765.1 uncultured Eubacterium sp. | reverse complement strand
GATACGGCAGGCTTCTTATATTCCCTTTCTGCGCTATTTGTATAAAATAATCGGCATATTTTCTTCCATATACTCATAGATAATAGCCGCGACGTCCTCCGGCAGATTCACACACCCATGCGAGCCCGCCGTTAAGTAAGTCGTCCCGCCAAAATTGCTCTGCCAGGAAGCATCATGCAGCCCCTGCCCATCATGGAAGGGCATCCAGTATTTCACCTCTACATCCCAGCTTTCGCCTTCTCCGCCGCCCTGTCCTACCAGATTCGCCGGACTTTGTTTGTACGGAATGGCAAATGCGCCCTGTGCCGTCTCACGGTCATCTTTAGGCAGCCCGCTTATGATTCCGCTCTGCACAATTAATTCTCCGTCCCGGTAAAACCATAGCTGCTGCGAGGTCAGGTCCACCTCCACATAATTGCCGTTCAGATCATCATATCCATTCCGGCTAAAGCCGCGGATGGCATAGACCGGCTCCCGCTCTGTGGCGGTATTGTCATAGATATCGGAAAGAAGCTGATAAAATTCCCCGTCCACATCGATCTGATATCCGTAGTCATTGCTCGGCAGCGTGATCGTCTCTCCATTTGATGTCTCAAAGACGCGATCCACGTAAATCGTATCATAGTTCATCGCCAGATTTTCCGCATAATTGTAAACGGACTCCTCATCGATTTCTCCGTCGTCGGTAATCCACTCCTGAATCGTGTCCCAGCCTAGAACCAGCTTTTCCTCGCCGAATGTATGCGTGATTTCCGCCTTACAATATTTATTGTAAAGATTCTTTGTCTCATTCAGCGTCTCATTTTGCTGCGTAATCTCCGGTATCCGATAGATGGATTTCGGCATCTCCACCGTAATCACGCTCTCCACCGAAGAATTCATCAGACCCTTGCCGATCGCCTCTTTTACATAACTCTGCAATTCGGAATCGTCGAAATCATTCCCATATACTTCCGGCTCGACAATGTATTCCCCATTGCTCTGCACCAGCTGGGCGTTGGCAGTTGCCACACGCGGCGTAGTAAAATGGCTGCCGGAAACCGCCTCCTTAAATACCGTTTCATCCACAACAAACGGAACCCGCATCCCATACTCACTGCCAAGAAGCATCGACAGAAACACTTCCGGCCCCTGCCGCCCCATAAGCGTCTCAATGTCCCTGCGCAATTGTTCTTCTTTCATCGTGTATCCGATTTCCTGGAACGTCGCTTTCAGCTCTTCCTCTCCGCCCTCGGTGATACACAATGACAATTCCCCATACGATTCCTTTAAAAGTTCCATTACCTCATCGACACTTTTCCCGGATACGTCATAGCCGTTCAATACCGTATTCCCGTAAAAATGTCCCCTCATCATTATTTTATAGGTAAACTCTGCTGCTACGATCACTGCCAGCACCACCGCAACAATAAAAATAATCTTTCTCTTCGCCTTTTTTCTTGCCTTTTTCTTCTCAGCTTCTCTTTGTCTTCTGCTTCCCCTCATACTTCAGATACTCCTTTGTACTCCACTGGCAACTCCTGTTGTGTTCCCATTGCTTCCCTTTGGAAATTTACCATTATCATCATAACACAAAACATTGGGAATGTTAATGGCTATTTCATAATAAATTCCCGATACGAAAAACGTCGGGAATTTCCGTTTACTCTTTAGGAAACGCCTCTACCGCCCGGTTAAACTCCTGCGGGCTCCGGCTTGCTATAAAGGGGCGTCTTAATATCATGGGAAAGAGACAGCATCAATGTCTTTTTCTCCCGCTGGAGATGAAGCTTGCGCTCCTTTTGCTGCTCTATATTTTCCCGCAGCATATCCATCCCCCAGGCAAATTTCCCGAAAAAGCGGTTTTTATTCTCCTTTATACAGATCTTATTGTAGCCTTTCATAAAAACTATATCTGATGAAAGAGATACTCTTTACTCAGTGCCTTTCCTTTATTCTCGATCAGCAACAGCAGCAAATCAAATTCCTTTGCCGTCAATTCCGGCCTCTCTTCTTTTCTGTACGCGGTACGGTTGATCCTGTTCAGCCGCAGGCTTCCGTCCGCAATCTCATCCATTGCATACCGGCGCTTGAAAATTCCTTTGATCTTTGCCAGCATAAGGTCAATGTCATAGGGCTCCTCTATATAATCATCCGCTTCCATGCCGTTTTCCGAAAGCACCGCCTTTATTTCCTTCAGATCATCCTCCACCATCTTCCGGTTATCGTTGCTGGAATACAGCAGATTTTTTCTTCTGTAACGTTCTCCGTTTTCCCCGTTTCGTATTGCATCGATGGGCGAGAATGTTTTGATTTAAATCATTTTTGGCGAGCCGGAAAACCTCCGCTGTAAGATAAATTTCCCCCTCTTTGACGCAGCTAATTTCTTCGTCATTTTTGTTAAAAATCTTCGTAGCGCCATTTAGCGTTGAAATATTGGTGGTATTAGAATACGCAAACTGGCTGCCGTTTACTTTTATCTCATTCGGGTCAACCTGCATTATTTTCTGCACCCTGAAGGCATACTGATTTTTCCTCCAGAAATTCTTCCAATCTCCGCTCTTCCGTTTCCTCCGCCAGGCTAATCCAATAATCCGGCGCCTTTGCTCTCTCAAAGTAGCCGTCCAGCGCTGTCATCACTGTCACCATATTGTTTACACTGCTGGCAATAAATGTCGCCGCCGGAATAATAAAAACCAGCAATATGACATTCATTGTCTTTTTTCGTTTTAAATCCTTTTTCAGTATTCGAAGATACCTTTGCCTTCTCCTTCCCTTATGATGGGATTACTGTAACATGGAAATTATTAAATAGTCCTTAAATCCTAAGTTTCGCATAAAAATACCGCCCGGGGATGGGCGGTGTCCTGTACAGCTTGTATTCTAATATTCCTTCGCTACGGATGCCAGCGCATAGCGTTCCATAAAGGTATCCAGGCCTCCCTGATCCCTGATTAGCATTACCTCCGTAAATTTACCCGTGCGAATATCCTTGAACCCGGCAACCTGCTCACCGGTGCAAATACTGCATTTTAATACCGCGCGCTGATTCAGCGGATCATACGGTATCTCTGAAACTGTCTTTTTCTTCTTTCCAAACATTTTTTCACCTACCGGAGCTTTTCGCATCTCACTCTCTCTGTCCTGTCTGGACTTTATTATAGCGCATTTTTCCTCCGCCTACAATGCTGCTTTTTTAATAGGCTGAATTTTCTATGATATCGTGCATAATTTAAGTTCTTTTTCCACCCGCACAATATGCTCATCCGTAAGATCAAATTGTTCCCGCAGATAATCCTGAGAACCTACTTCTTCGAATCTGTCCTCAACCGCAACAGCCGTAATTCCTGCCAAGTCTTTTGCCATTTTAAGAGTAGCCATTAACATGGGGACATCTGTCACATCAACAATAATCACTCCCGGAATTGTCCGATAGATCGCAATGTCTTCAAAGGGCATATGCGTTCCTCCATTAAATGCTGCAGTAATGCCAGTGTCGGAACCAATAATTGTAATGGAGTTTCCCGCATATCCCCCCCAGACAAAAAAATCTGGTCAAAGCGCCGTCGGGAAGCAAACGCTGCAAATTTTTCTTTCAAATCAAAAATTGGCAGTATCTCATCCACATCTCCATCTAATTGTTTCTTATTTTCATCTATAAGCCATATTAAATTTGTTAGTTTTTTTGCAGCAGTAAACATGGCGGCTTCCCAAATCTGCCCTTCCTGTGACTCTCCGTCTCCAATAATTAAATACGTCTTTGCCCGAACCCCTTTTATGTAATCTCCTAAAGCAATTCCCGCCGCCAATGACGCCCCCTGTCCCAATGACCCTGTCGTCATATCTATCCCCGGCGTTTCTTTTTGGCACAATGGTTTGGAAGCATAGTATGCGGCTGATTTAGTGTCTTTAATTCATCATATGAGAAAAGCCCTTTTATTGCCAAAGCTGCATAAATCGCCGGACCGGCATGCCCTTTTGAACAAACCAGTTTATCGCGCTGTGGGTTCAAAGCATCTCTGGCATCACAATTCAGCACAGAACCATACAGTATGGCAAGCAAATCGACAATGCTAAGGCTACCACCCAAATGGCCGAACCCTCTTGCTCTTATCTGTTCAACAATTCCTATTCTAATCCTCAATGCAAACTTCTCTAATTGCTTATCTAACCGTTCATCTATAATAAGCCTCTCTATCCTCGATCATTTATTTTGTTTCGATGTGACTGTCTGCAAAAGAACCGCAGCAATAATAATCACTTCCTTAATCACGTCCTGTGGATACGAAGGGACACTCATCAAGTTCATAATGTTATTTATTAGTGCCAGAATCAGTAGGACCTGTTGCAAAATCATCAAATTAGATGATAGAGCGATGCCCTCGCTCTATATGTAAAAAAATCCGGAGAGAATCTTTTGTTTTGTTGATTCTTTCCGGATTTTTGACGTACTTTAATAAAGCTTCCCATTTCGTTGCTTTTATGCAGTTTCTTTTACCGGGACTGTTTTCCGGCATGGCAGGTGTAGATGTCTTTTGTCTCATCATATCCCATGTTTTCCCGTTTGCTGATGTCTTTCTTAAAGCTGCGTTTTTTCCATTTCTCATAGGTCTGTGGCTTAATGTATGGTTTCTGCCCCTGGTCCCGCAGATAACTGTACCCTTCCTCACTTTCATAACCGGAATCGGCAGTCACACTTGGGTACCGGAATCCCAGCTTTTCCTCCATTGTCTTTAAAAAAGGGACCAGCGTCCAGACATCATTCCGGTCCTGAAAGACATCCGCTGCTACAATGTATTCACTGTCTACACCAATCTGTACGTTATATCCCGGCTTCAGCTGGGCATTCCTCATGTGGTCGTCTTTCATATGCATAAATGTGGCGTCCGGATCAGTCTTGCAGTAATTATT
>CAZGMH010000155.1:0-4925 GCA_964526765.1 uncultured Eubacterium sp. | reverse complement strand
TCGATACCGATGAGCGTTCCGGCAACCTGCGAACGCGTACATAAATTGGAAGATAAGGGTATCATAAACGGATATACCGTTCAGCTTTCACCGATGGCTGTAGGAAAAACGATCAATGCGTTTATCCTCTTTGCATGCAACATTGGTGAAATTGATAAAGTCAGAGAAATTCTGAATCATGACCATCGCATTATATCGGCTCACTTTCTTGCCGGTAAATACACGATGATGCTGGAAGTTTCATGCGCGGACATGAACGAATATCTGGATCTGATCCAAATATTATTCCCGCTGGGGATGTCGGAATCTTATATACAAATTGAATGTATCAAAGAACGCTTTTATGATTTATTATCAGAAGAATAAAAACCTGTTTTTTGTTCTTTTTATTAATAAAAATCAAGTTATAACCTTATATTTATAATTGCTAATCCATCATCTATAAGGTATACTTTAACTGTTCGGAAATACCCTTGCCGTTTCAAACAGAATTGGAGGTATAAAAATGTACAAGATAGGTTTTATTGGCGCCGGAAATATGGGCGGGGCCCTTATTATTGCCGCATGTAATACGATTGGCGCTGAAAATGTGCTCATTACAGACTATGATTTAAACAAAGCCAGGGAATTGGCCGGCCAGACCGGCTGTAATGTAGCGGAGACGAACGATGATATTGTTAAAAATGCAGAATATTTTTTTCTGGCTGTGAAACCAAATGTTATCAGGGATGTGGCAAAAGGGATTGCGCCTGCATTATCGAAAGAGTTGGAAAACGGCATAAAACATGTCGCCGTTACCATTGCGGCCGGAATTACAATCGACACGCTGAAAGCGTGTATTGGGGATCAGGTTCCTGTCATCCGTATCATGCCCAATACGCCTGTAGCGGTAGGCCAGGGAATGATTCTTATCACCGGTCCGAAGCAAGATGACGGGAATTTGAAAGAGTTTCAGAAAATTATGGCAAAGGCCGGTGATTTCCTGTATATTCCGGAAAAGAATTTTGATATCACGACAAGCATCAGCGGATGTACGCCGGCATACACTTATATGTTTATTGATGCCCTGGCAGATGGAGCCGTACAGGTTGGAGTCCCCCGCGATCAGGCAATCCGGCTTGCGGCAAAAACAGTTTTGGGATCGGCGCAGATGGTTTTGGAGACCGGTCTCCATCCGGATAAATTAAAAGATAACGTCTGCTCTCCCGGTGGTTCAACCATTGTTGGCGTTACTGCTTTGGAGAAAAATAATTTCCGCTATGGAGTTGCGCAGTCCATCATCCAATCCACCGCAAAAAATCTTGACTTAGGGAAATAAAGATTCCTGCAAAGGGGCTGCCAAAAACGGGCAGCCCCTTTCCATTTTCCCAGAAGCAGAGGGAATCCCCGGTCTCCCGGGGATTCCCTCTGTTGATGTATATACTAACTAAGGGGATTAGTTATTACCATAACAAGCGGTTAAACTTCAAAAATCAGATCTCCGTAAGAAGGCATCGGCCATATCTTCTTGTCAACGATAATCTCAAGTTTATCAATCGGCGTACGCAGTTCCTGCATCGCAGCTTTTACAACATCCCTATAGTATTCTGCGCGCGGTCTTCCTTCTTCCATCGCAAGCCCCGCGTCCGTAACTTCTTCCAATCTGGAAAGAGCTGTTTTTGCATCCGAGAGCAGCGCTGAACTTTCCTTCAGGAGTCCTGTCTGGACGCTGATATCGCAGTCGCACGCAGCCTTTACCGCATTGATGGATTCAGCCAGGGAGGTAATATATTTAATCACTGCCGGTATCAAAGTCTTGCTTGCAATGTTGATCATAGCTCTCGCCTCGATATTAATTTCTTTTGCATATGTTTCGTAGAGAACCTCTGCACGGGATTCCAGCTCAGCCTTTGTAAATACGCCGAATTTTTCAAATAAAGCAACTGCCTTATCCGTCGTCAGGGCAGGGATCGCATCTACCATAGATTTGATATTCGGCAGACCTCTGCGTTCTGCTTCCTCCACCCATTTTTCAGAATAACCATCGCCATTGAAAATAATTCTCTGGTGTTCCGTAGCCTGCTTTTTAATCAGGTTATGTACTGCCGCATTGAAATCCTCCGCATTCTCCAAAACATCGCAGGCTTCTGAAAATGCCTCTGCCACAATTGTATTCAATACTACGTTCGGAGCAGAAATGGAATCCTGTGAGCCTACCATACGGAACTCGAATTTGTTTCCTGTAAAAGCAAACGGCGACGTCCTGTTTCTGTCCGTAGCGTCTTTCATAAAATCCGGGAGGGAATCAACGCCCGTCTTTAAAACGCTGCCCTCCAGGGAATGTGTGGCAGAACCGGTATTGATCAGCTGGGAAACAACGTCCTCCAACTGCTCGCCAAGGAAAATGGAAACAATAGCCGGCGGAGCCTCATTTGCTCCCAGCCTGTGATCGTTGCCTACGTCCGCAGCGGATTCGCGAAGCAGATCGGCATGGATATCTACCGCTTTCATAATGCATGTAAGCACAAGCAGGAACTGTATGTTCTCATGCGGCGTTTTGCCCGGATCCAGCAAATTAATTCCGTCATCCGTTGTAATGGACCAGTTGTTATGCTTACCGGAACCGTTTACGCCCGCAAATGGTTTTTCATGAAGCAGACACTGCAGACCGTGCTCGTTTGCCTGTTTCTTTAAAATCTCCATAACCAGATGGTTGTGGTCTACCGCCATGTTGCAGGTTTCATAAATCGGCGCCAGCTCATGCTGCGCAGGAGCCACCTCGTTATGCTGTGTCTTTGCCGGTACGCCCAGTTTCCACAGTTCCTTATTCACATCCTTCATAAAGGCTGCAATACGGGGACGGATACTTCCGAAATAATGATCGTCCATCTCCTGCCCCTTTGCCGGCATGGAACCGAACAACGTGCGGCCGGTATAAACCAGATCTTTTCTCTTTAAATATTTCTCTCTGTCAACCAGGAAATATTCCTGTTCCGGACCGACAGACGGGATGATTTTTTTGGACGTCGTATTTCCGAACAGTCTCAGCAGACGCAGAGACTGTTCGTTGATTGCCTGCATGGAACGAAGCAGCGGGGTTTTCTGGTCCAGGGCCTCCCCCGTATAAGAGCAGAACGCCGTCGGGATACAAAGCGTAGCGCCCGCCGCATCATGTCTGACAAAAGCAAAAGACGTGCAGTCCCACGCTGTATAGCCTCTTGCCTCACACGTAGCTCGAAGGCCGCCCGACGGGAAAGAAGATGCGTCCGGCTCGCCCTTGATCAGCTCTTTTCCTGAAAAACTCATCAATACCTTACCTTTTTCATCAGGAGCGGTAATGAAAGAATCATGTTTCTCCGCCGTTCCGCCCGTCAAAGGCTGGAACCAATGCGTATAATGGGTCGCGCCCTGTTCAATCGCCCATTCTTTCATCTCATGCGCGATAATATCTGCTGTTTCCAGATCCAGATCTGTTCCGTTTTTGATCGTTTCCTGAAGTCTCTGATATGCTTTCTTTGGCAGGCGCTGCCGCATCACGGTATCGTTAAATACGTTTTCGCCAAAAATGTCGGATACTTTGTAATAGTCACTCATCTTCCTGATTCCTCTCTTTACTTAGATTTTTACAAATTCCCCAGAAGTATATACGGTTTTTGTTTTACAGGCAGATTGCAGGGCAATTTCCTTTGAAACAAAAAAAGGGCATTCCATATGTTCAGGAACACCCTTGTCCAGCACGTATTCACGTCTTGTAATTAAAATAGTACAAAATCATAAAAAATGCAAGAGGTTGAAAACATTTTTGTCCATTTTCACAATTATACGGATAAAATCACCGCTTTTTTGTGATTATCGACAAATCTCAAGCCTTGCCGATGGAACCAAAAATTTCCATTTTTTCTTTTACTTTTGCCTTAATTGCATCAAATCCGGGAGCAAGAACTTTTCTCGGGTCAAAGCCTTTGCCTACCAGATCTTTGCCTTCTTCAATATATTTTCTTGTCGCTTCTGCAAATACAATCTGGCATTCGGTATTTACATTAATCTTTGCTACGCCGAGAGAAATTGCTTTCTTGATCATATCATCCGGAATGCCTGTGCCTCCGTGAAGAACTAACGGCATGTCCCCTGTAAGCTGCTGAATTGCATCCAGAGTCTCAAAGCTTAATCCTGCCCAGTTTGCCGGATATTTGCCATGAATATTGCCGATACCTGCTGCGAGCATGCTTACGCCAAGATCTGCAATTGCTTTGCATTCCTGAGGATCTGCACATTCACCCATTCCGATAACGCCGTCTTCCTCGCCGCCGATAGCTCCAACCTCTGCTTCCAGGGACAGTCCCTTTTCCTTGCAGACAGCTACGAGTTCTTTTGTCTTTTCAACATTTTCCTCGATTGGATAATGGGAACCGTCAAACATAACAGATGAGAATCCTGCTTCGATACATTTGTAACATGCGTCATAGCTGCCGTGATCCAGATGCAATGCTACCGGAACAGTAATATTTAACTCTTCCAGCATACCGTTTACCATCCCAACAACTGTCTTGTAACCGCACATATACTTTCCTGCGCCTTCGGACACACCCAGGATTACAGGCGAATTGTTTTCCTGTGCTGTCAGGAGAATGGCTTTTGTCCACTCTAAATTGTTGATGTTAAACTGACCAACTGCATAATGTCCTGCTTTTGCTTTGTCAAGCATTTCTTTTGCTGAAACTAACATAATGAGATCCTCCATTTTTTATATTTTATATTGTGAGGTAATACCTCTCTAAGCGCTCATATTATACCATGTTCACTAAGCTCATACTTCGCTTTCAGCTCGTATTCGCTAAGTGTACAGGTATTACTCGCACTAGGTTCGAAAATACCTCACCAAGTGCTCATATTATACCATAATCACTAAATTCGACAACACCTCATTAAGTGATTAGGTATTACTC
>CAZGMH010000154.1:0-4949 GCA_964526765.1 uncultured Eubacterium sp. | reverse complement strand
AGACGCTTGCAGCTCAGCTTTATGGCGAATTTAAGGAATTTTTTCCAAATAACGCAGTGGAGTATTTTGTATCCTATTACGATTACTATCAACCGGAAGCTTATATTCCCTCGTCAGACACTTACATTGCAAAAGATTCTTCTGTCAACGAGGAGATAGATAAACTGCGTCTGTCAGCGACGGCGGCTTTGATAGAGCGCAGGGATGTTATTATTATATCCAGTGTGTCCTGTATTTACGGGCTGGGCGAACCGGAAAACTTTGAGAAGATGATGGTTTCCCTGCGTCCGGGAATGGAGAAAGACAGGGATGAGGTTATCCGGCAGTTAATCGATACACAGTATACAAGGAATGATATGGATTTTCACCGCGGTACGTTCCGGGTTCGGGGGGATGTGCTGGAGATTTTTCCGGCTGACCGGGGAGAGACGGCTATCCGGGTAGAATTTTTCGGAGATGAAATTGACCGGATTACGGAAATCGATGTGCTGACCGGAGAGATAAAGAGCCGGTTGGAGCATATCAGTATTTTCCCGGCGTCCCACTATGTTGTACCTCAGGAGAGAATTAACCAGGCGGCAGTTGCGATAGAGAAAGAACTGGAGGAACGCGTGCGCTATTTTAAGGGTGAGGACAAGCTTTTGGAGGCACAAAGAATTTCAGAGCGGACGAATTTTGATATTGAAATGCTTCGGGAAACAGGGTTTTGCAGCGGGATTGAGAATTATTCCAGACATCTGGCGGGGCTGGGCCCCGGCGTGCCGCCTCATACGCTGATGGATTATTTTCCGGACGAATTTTTGATTATTGTTGATGAGTCCCATATTACCATTCCGCAGATTCGGGGAATGTATGCGGGAGACCAGTCGAGGAAAACGACATTGGTGGATTATGGATTCCGGCTGCCGTCGGCAAAGGATAACAGACCGTTAAATTTTGAGGAATTTGAGGGTAAAATTGACCAGATGATGTTTGTATCCGCCACACCGAATGTATATGAGCGGGAGCATGAGATGCTTCGGACGGAGCAGATTATCCGGCCGACCGGGCTTCTGGACCCGCGTGTGGAGGTTCGTCCTGTGGAGGGACAGATTGACGATCTGATCGGAGAAGTGAATAAAGAGACAAGCGCCGGACATAAAGTTTTGATTACGACGCTGACGAAGAAAATGGCAGAGGATTTGACAGATTATATGCGGGAGATTGGTATCCGGGTGAAATATCTGCATTCGGATATTGATACTCTGGAGAGGGCAGAAATTATCCGGGATTTGCGTCTGGATGTGTTTGATGTTCTGGTAGGTATCAATCTGCTGAGGGAGGGACTTGATATTCCTGAGATTACCCTGGTGGCAATTCTGGATGCGGACAAAGAAGGCTTTTTGCGTTCCGAGACATCCCTGATTCAGACAATAGGGCGGGCAGCGAGAAACAGCGAGGGCCATGTCCTTATGTATGCGGATACGATAACGGATTCCATGAGGGTGGCGATTGAGGAGACAGAACGCCGCCGGGGACTTCAGATGAAATATAACGAGGCGCACGGGATAACGCCAAAAACAATACAGAAGTCTGTGCGCGATCTGATCAGTATTTCCAAAAAAGTTGCCCAGGAGGAGATGGAATTTAAGAAAGATCCTGAATCCATGAGCAAAAAAGAGCTGGAGAAGCTAATCAAAGAGGTTACAAAAAAGATGGAGAAAGCCGCAATGGAACTCAACTTCGAAGCGGCAGCCGAGCTGCGTGACCAGATGATAGAATTGAAAAATATGCTGCGTGATATAGATAAATGACATATCGTCAGATAATTTTAAGGTTTGGGTGTCAGAAGTCTGTGCTTCCGCTCGAATATGGGTTTTTGACGCCTGAATCTTTACAACAAAAACAGAACAAAAGTTCGATTTATTCTGTACTTTTTTTGGCGTTTCTGTTATAATCAATTTCGGATATGAAAAATGCCCTGCGGGGCAATACTGCTGACAGACAGAGAAAAGAGAGTTTTAACATGGCACAACAATTTATTAAAATCAGGGGAGCTTGCGAACACAATTTGAAAAATATTGATTTGGATATTCCGAGGGATCAATTTATCGTGCTGACCGGTTTATCAGGCTCCGGAAAGTCCTCCCTTGCGTTTGATACAATTTATGCGGAGGGACAGCGGAGGTATATGGAATCGCTGTCTTCCTATGCCCGCCAGTTCCTTGGCCAGATGGAAAAGCCAAAGGTGGAGAAGATTGAGGGGCTTTCCCCTGCAATATCGATTGATCAGAAATCAACAAACAGAAATCCGCGTTCCACAGTGGGAACGGTGACGGAAATTTATGATTATTTCCGGCTGTTGTATGCCCGGATAGGGATTCCGCACTGTCCGAAATGCGGCAAAGAGATTAAAAAACAGACCGTTGACCAGATGGCAGACCAGATCATGCAGCTTCCGGAGCGCACAAAGATTCAACTGTTGGCTCCGGTCGTCCGTGGAAGGAAAGGGACGCATCAGAAGCTGCTGGAGCGGGCAAAACGCAGCGGATATGTCCGTGTACAGGTTGATGGAAGCGTTTATGAGCTGACGGAGGAAATTGCATTAGACAAAAACAAAAAGCATAATATTGATATTGTCGTAGACCGCCTTGTGGTAAAAGCGGGGATTGAGCGCCGGCTCGTGGATTCCATTGAAAATGTTCTGGAACTTGCGGACGGTTTGATGACGGTAGATGTGATTGGAGGGGAAACGCTTCAATTTTCACAGAGTTTCTCCTGTCCGGACTGCCAAATCAGCATTGATGAAATTGAACCGAGAAGCTTTTCCTTTAACAATCCCTTTGGAGCGTGCCCGGAATGCTTTGGACTGGGTTATAAAATGGAATTTGACGAGGATTTGATGATACCGGATAAAAGTATGTCGCTGGCTGAGGGGGCTATACAGGCAATGGGCTGGCAGTCCTCCAGCGATCCATCCAGCTATACTTACGCGACGCTGAAGGCATTGTCGAAAGAGTACGGCTTTGACCTGAATACCCCATATCAGGATTTGCCGGAGGATATCCGCAGGATGCTGCTTCACGGTACTGATGGCAGAAAGGTGAAAGTACATTATCGCGGACAGCGCGGTGTGGGTGTATATGATGTGGCATTTGAGGGATTAATCAGGAATATGGAACAGCGTTACCGGGAGACGGGATCTGATATAATGAAACAGGAATATGAGACTTTTATGAGGATCACTCCCTGTAAGGCATGTCACGGACAGCGCCTGAAAAAGGAATCCCTGGCTGTCACTGTGGCAGGAAAAAATATCCACGAAATTACATCCATGTCTATTAAAAAGCTGGATGCATTTTTGCAGGATATGGAACTGACGCCGCAGCAGCAGTTGATCGGCGCAGAGGTTTTAAAGGAAATCCGCTCCCGTGTCGGTTTTTTGATGGAGGTAGGACTTGAATATCTCACATTGTCCAGGGCAACGGGAAGTCTGTCCGGCGGCGAAGCCCAGCGTATCCGGCTGGCTACCCAGATCGGTTCAGGTCTGGTGGGCGTGGCTTATATTCTGGATGAGCCAAGTATAGGGCTTCATCAGCGGGATAATGACAAATTGCTGGCGGCATTGAAAAATCTGAGAGATTTGGGCAATACTTTAATAGTAGTGGAGCATGATGAGGATACTATGCTGGCGGCTGATTATATCGTGGATATCGGTCCGGGGGCAGGCGGGCACGGCGGAGAAGTTGTTGCAGCCGGGAGCGTAGAGGATATTATGCGCTGCGAAAAATCAATTACCGGGGCATACCTGAGCCGCCGCATGACGATCCCCGTCCCGAAAACGAGAAGAGTTCCGACGGGATATCTGACTGTCAAAGGGGCCCAGGAGAACAATCTGCGCAATATTGACGTACAGATTCCGCTTGGAGTTATGACCTGCGTGACCGGAGTTTCCGGTTCCGGAAAAAGCTCTCTGGTAAATGAAATCCTGTATAAGCAGCTGGCAAGAAGTTTAAACCGGGCAAGGTGTATTCCGGGAAAGCACAGAGGAATTGAGGGACTGAAGCAGTTGGATAAAGTAATTTGTATTGACCAGTCTCCGATTGGACGTACGCCCCGTTCCAACCCTGCTACTTATACGGGGGTGTTTGATCAGATTCGTGATTTGTTCGCATCGACTCCCGACGCCAAGGCAAGAGGCTATAAAAAAGGGCGCTTCAGCTTTAATATAAAGGGCGGACGGTGCGAAGCGTGCTCCGGCGATGGGATTTTAAAGATAGAGATGCATTTCCTGCCGGATGTCTATGTCCCCTGTGAAGTCTGCCAGGGAAAACGTTACAATCGGGAAACCCTGGAAGTAAAATATAAGGGAAAAAGTATTTATGATGTGTTGGACATGACCGTGGAGGAAGCTCTTGGCTTTTTTGAGAATTTGCCGTCTATTCATAGAAAAATCCAGACCTTGTATGATGTGGGACTTTCCTATGTGCGTCTGGGACAGCCTTCTACCACCCTGTCAGGAGGTGAGGCGCAGCGTATAAAACTTGCCACAGAGTTGAGTAAGCGCAGTACCGGAAAGACGATTTATATTCTGGACGAGCCTACAACCGGATTGCATTTTGCGGACGTCCATAAGTTGATTGATATTCTTCACCGGCTGGCGGAGGGCGGAAATACGGTTGTGGTCATTGAACACAATCTGGATGTCATAAAGACCGCGGACTATATCATTGATATGGGACCGGAAGGCGGGGATGGCGGCGGAACTGTCATTGCGCAGGGTACGCCTGAGGAAGTGGCGGAAAATCCGGTGTCCTATACCGGAAAATATGTGAAAAAGTATCTTGCAGATCAGCCGGCAAAAAAGCGCCGCCAAAATGGCGGCGCCTGAATAATCGGGGAGTACTTCCCGGATTTGGGGGATCCGGGAAGCTTGAGTTATGAAAAATTATATTAGCTTATTAGCTAGT
>CAZGMH010000153.1:0-4952 GCA_964526765.1 uncultured Eubacterium sp. | reverse complement strand
GAGAGCAGACGGACAGTTTGTAAAAGCTGGAAACATTTTGTACAGACAGCGCGGTACTAAGATTCACCCGGGTGTGAACGTAGGTATCGGCGGAGATGATACATTATTTGCGAAAGTAGATGGTGTATTGAGATTCGAAAGAAAAGGAAGAGACAAAAAACAGGCTTCCGTTTATCCAGTAGCAACGAACGAATAATCAGACCACTTATAGACTCGACTTTCACAGCCGGGTCTATTTTGTCGTAACAGTTCAGCTATCGGTTAAGAGAAAAGCAAAATCACATTTGTATGGCAGGCAGAAAGACAGAAGAACCATATATTTGTATGAATTTCATATGTTTTGTATGAATTGTTACGACAAAATAGAACCTGAGAAAGAGGGAAATATTATGTTTGCAGACAGTGCAAGAATTATTATAAAATCAGGAAAAGGCGGAGATGGCCATGTCAGCTTCCGCCGTGAAAAATATGTGCCAAACGGCGGACCGGACGGAGGCGACGGCGGAAAAGGCGGAGATGTCATTTTCGTTGTAGATGAAGGCTTAAATACGCTGACAGACTTTCGTCATAAAAGAAAATACGCCGCCGAAAACGGTGAAGAGGGAAAGAAAAGGAACTGCCACGGTAAAAACGGAGCGGACATCATTGTAAAGGTTCCTGCCGGAACGATTATCCGGGAAGCAGAAAGTGATAAAATCATTGCGGATATGTCCGGCGATAATACGCGCCAGGTTATCCTGCGCGGCGGACGGGGCGGAAATGGAAATCAGCACTATGCAACCTCCACCATGCAGGCGCCAAAGTATGCCCAGCCGGGGCAGCCTGCAATCGAGCTTGAAGTCCGTCTGGAATTAAAAGTGATTGCGGATGTGGGGCTTGTCGGATTTCCGAATGTTGGAAAATCTACGCTGCTGTCCAGAGTGACGAATGCACAGCCGAAAATTGCCAACTATCATTTTACCACGTTAAATCCGAACCTTGGTGTGGTGGATCTGGATAACGGTCAGGGATTTGTTATTGCAGATATTCCGGGATTGATAGAAGGGGCATCTGAGGGAATCGGACTGGGACATGAATTTTTGAAACATATTGAGCGCACGAAGGTCATGATTCATATGGTGGATGCCGCGTCCACCGAGGGGCGTGATCCAATTGCAGATATCTATGCAATCAACAAAGAACTGGAAGCATATAATTCAGATTTATGTAAAAAGCCGCAGGTTATTGCAGCCAATAAGATTGATGCAATTTACAGTCAGGATGAGGACCCGGTAGAAAAGCTTCGTGCTGAATTTGAGCCCCAGGGCATTAAAGTGTTTGCTATCTCAGCGGTCAGCGGACAGGGATTGAAGGAGCTTTTATATGCCGTATGGGAAATGCTTCAGAATGTGGATTCCACACCGATTGTATTTGAACAGGAATACTTCCCGGAAACGGCAATGTACAGCGACGAACCGTATACGGTTGAGTACGATGCCCAGGAAGATGAATATATTGTGGAAGGTCCGCGTATTGAAAAAATGCTTGGTTACACAAATATTGAATCGGAAAAAGGCTTCCTTTTCTTCCAGAGATTTTTAAAGGAACAGGGCATATTGGAGGAATTGGAAAAGCTTGGAATCCAGGAAGGCGATACGGTACGCATGTACGGCCTTTCATTTGATTATTACAAATAAGTGAGGATAAAAAATGACAAGTAAACAGAGAGCTTATTTAAAAGGACTGGCCATGAATATAGATCCGATTTTTCAGGTTGGGAAAGGCAGTGTAAGCCCGGAGCTTGTAGCTGCCATTGAAGAATCTTTTCAGACGCACGAACTGATTAAACTGGCCGTATTAAAAAATTGTTTCGATGATCCGCGGGAAATCGCCGATATGATTGCGGGGCGCACACATTCCCAGGTAGTTCAGGTCATCGGTAAGAAGATTGTGCTATATAAACCGGATAAGGATAAACCAAAAATTATTTTGCCTTAATCCGACAGCTTTGAGGTGTAAAAAATGTCTCTGAACAAAAAAAGGATCGGCATCTTCGGCGGAACATTTAATCCGATTCATTACGGACATCTGATCATCGCGGAGAATGCCCGTACTCAATACAATCTGGAACAGGTGATTTTCCTGCCGACGGGGCACAGCCCTCATAAAACCTTTATGGGGAAGGATATGAATATTCACCGCTGCAGGATGGTAGAGGCAGCAATTGCCGGTAATCCATATTTTTCCATTTCATATCGGGAGATACAAAATGCATCTGTGAATTACACGTATCGCACATTGGAAAAGATCAGGCAGGAAAACCCGGAAACAGACCTGTATTTTATTCTTGGGGCGGATTCTCTGTTTGATTTTGATTTGTGGAGACATCCTGAGCTGATCTGCCGTTATGCTACGATTCTGGCCGCTGTGCGGGATTATTTAAATGAACAGAAAGTGGATGACCAGATACAATACCTGCGCGACAAATATCAGGGTATCATTTACCGTTTGGACACTCCGAATTTTAATGTTTCCAGCAAAGGGATCCGCGAGCGTATCCAGAACAAAGACACGATCCGATATATGGTTCCTGAGCGTGTAGAGCAATATATTCAGGATAATCATTTATACCGGGAGGTTCCGATGAAATATAAAGAGATACAAAAGGATTTAAAAAAGAAGATGAAGCCTGCCCGATACCAGCACACAATGGGAGTGGTAAAAACAGCCGAACATCTCGCCCGGATATATGATACAGACGTTTCCCAGGCATCTCTGGCGGCTCTTCTTCATGACTGTGCAAAACATATCGATGACGGGAAAAAAGTTGCAATATGCCGGGAATACGGCGTCTCAGTCACGGATGCAGAAATGGCAAATCCATCCCTGCTCCATGCAAAATGCGGCGCTATCGTGGCAGAATATGTATATGGAATCATAGATACGGACGTTCTGCATGCCATCCGCGTTCATACGACGGGCGCTCCTGACATGAATCTTTTGGATAAGATTATTTTTGTGTCAGATTATATCGAGCCAAACAGGGATAAAGCGCCGCATCTGGATGAACTTCGCAGGCTGGCAGACCGGGATTTGAATGAAACGACTTACCGTATTATGAAAGATACTGTAGATTATTTGAATCAGCGTTCAGAGCAGATGATGGATCCGACAACAAAAGAGGCTTATCAATATTACGCAAAATTATGTAAAGGAGAATGATTTTATGAACGAAACATCCAGAAAAATGGCAAAAATTGCGTGCCACGCGCTTTCTGAAAAAAAGGCAGATGATATTCAGGTAATTGATATCAGCGAAATCTCCGTTATTGCAGATTATTTTATTATTGCAGGCGCATCCAATTCCAATCAGCTTCAGGCTATGATGGATGCTGCAGAGGAGGAATTATACAAAGAGGGCTACAAATGCAGTCAAAAAGAAGGAAATCAGCATTCAAGCTGGATGCTGATGGATTACAAGGACATTATCATCCACCTGTTTTCTAAAGAGGACCGGTTATTTTATGATTTGGAGCGAATCTGGCAGGACGGTAAATTTATCCGTCCGGAAGAACTGTAAGACTGTCGTCCATATGTCTAAAGCCAGACAGCGGCTGACCTTACCTGCTGACGTTATCCGCTGTCTGAAGAAATACGTCGTCAGCTCCTGTATTTTTGTAGTGAAAAGGTGGGTTAGATAAATCATTATCTTCCCACCTTCTGAATCTGTAAGAAAGAATATGGATACTATCTCAGGAAACGAAATACGCCGATCACCTTGCCCAGGATAGATACTTCCGGGACAATAATGGGCTCCATCGTATCATTCTCAGGCTGAAGGCGATAGTGACCGTCCTCTTTGTAAAAGGTTTTTACCGTTGCCGAATCTTCAACCAGTGCAACAACAATATCACCGTTGCGCGCAGTCTGCTGTTGCTGAACCAGTATCATATCCCCGCTGAAAATCCCGGCATTAATCATACTTTCCCCCTGTACCTCAAGCATAAAGGTCTGTTCGTTCGGCATAAATTCCATCGGGATAGGGAAGTAGTTGTCAATATTTTCGACGGCGAGCAGCGGCATTCCGGCTGCTACCTTGCCGACAATCGGAACATTAACCATTTCCCGGCGTGTCAGATTAAAGTTATCATCCACAATCTCGATTGCGCGGGGTTTTGTAGGGTCACGTCTGATATAACCGTTTTTTTCCAATGTTTCCAAATGTGCGTGTACGGAAGACGTCGATTTTAACTTTACGGCTTCACATATCTCCCGTACAGCGGGCGGATATCCCCGGTTTAAAATTTCTGCCTTGATATATTCTAAGATTTCGCGCTGCTTTTCGCTGATTTTTCCATATGACATAATTTATCTCTCCTCGATTATGTATTTACTGTATTTATCTTATCACAACTTTTCCAAAAAAGCAAACATATATTCCGAAAATTTGTTCGAATTTTTTATTGACATCCGAACGAATGTTTTGTATAATGCAATTATAACAAACAAACGTTCGCGAACATACATACGAGGGAGGAAAAGTTATGAATCACACATATGCATTATCGTATCGGAAAAATTATAAAAGAGCTTCTTATAAAATAAAAAAACAATTATGGACAGCGGCGCTCTTATTTGCAATTGTGCTTACAGGAATTGTGGCGGCAACAAATCTTCTTCAAACTTATCAGGCTCATGCATCCAGCGCTTATGAGGAAGTAGTATATTATAAATCCATCAAGGTAAGCGAAGGTGATACATTATGGGATATCGCCGGGCAGTATATGGGAAGTGAATTTTCAGATAAGCAAAGTTATATTGAGGAAGTAAAAAGAATCAATCATTTAACCGATGATACCATTCATTCCGGTTCTTACCTTATGATACCTTATACTGAAACAATTTATAAATAACAGGAAAAGTATGCTTGATACATCTTCACGCACAGAAACTTTGAAGCACAGCTTTTCCTG
>CAZGMH010000152.1:0-4993 GCA_964526765.1 uncultured Eubacterium sp. | reverse complement strand
ATGTTGATTTGACAGATGCAGATTATTCCATGAAAAACCAGGTAATACGCGGAGATTTTGATATGACAAAGATTAATGCCGATACCCAGCGGTTTATGGGAGGAGTAACATTCAAAATCACGTCTAAGACAACCGGTGAATATCACTGCTTTACCACAGATGAGAATGGTTATTATTCGTCATCCTCAGATTGGAATAAACACACTTACGATACAAATGGAGGAACGGCAGAATCAGGCCTATGGTTTGGGTGGGATTCAGATAGTAATCTGGTGGACGCAGATGACAGTCTTGGAGCGCTGCCTTATGATACTTATATCATTGAAGAAATAGAAGGAGAGAATAATCAGGGTATGCGCATGTATACCGGTACGCTTGTTATCTATAAAAACAATTACACAGTACACATGAATAACATTGAAAATGATTATCTTCCTGATATCGTCATCACTACGAAAGCTCTTGATGGAGATACCGGAACGGGATGTGCGCTTGCACAGGAAGCGACAGTCATTAAGGATTCGGTGACAATTTCCGGGTTGAATGCAGGCGATACATATACATTAGTGGGAATGCTGGTTGACTCCGGGACCAATCAGATTATATCTGCGGCAGAAGCAAATACATTTGAAGCAAAAACCAAAACCGTATCCAAAACAATGGAATTTAATTTTGATTCGACAGGATTTGAAGGAAGAAACATAGTGGCATACGAATATCTGTATATGGATGACACGCTTGTGGCTCTGCATGAAGATTTGAAGGATGAAGAACAGACGATTCATTTCCCGAAAATTGATACATCGGCATTAGATTCCGATACGGGAGAAAATGCGTCCTGTGCGGATGATACCATCACCATTATAGATACTGTGTCATATCAAAATATTGATTCGGATTGTAGTTACAGCCTGGTGGGAACCGTAATGGATAAGGAAACAGGGGAGCCGCTCGTCGTAAATGGGAAAACCATTTCAAAAACGATAACATTGGACAGCAAAACGGCGAATGGTTCGGCAGATATATCCTTTACGTTTTCCGGAAAAGGTCTGGAAGGAAAAACACTGGTTGTGTACGAGAAGCTGTATTATAAGAAACATTTACTTGCCTGCCACACTGATATGGAAGATGAAAAACAGACGATTCACATTCCGGAAATCGGGACAAGCGCTGCGGATGCGGATACAGGCATTAATGTGTCTTACGCTGATGATGAAATAACTGTAATAGATACTGTGACCTACCGGAACCTCGTTCCCCACCGCGAGTATATTCTGACGGGGGTACTTATGGATCGGGAGACGGGGAAGGAAGCTCTTGATGAGAAGGGAAATAAGATTACGGCGCAGAAGACATTTACGCCGGAAGATTACGATGGAACAGCGGAAGTGTCATTTACCTTCAGCGGAAATGGGCTTGCAGGCACGACAATGACAGCATTTGAGACTTTAACACGCAATGGAAAAACCTATGCGGTCCATGCCGATATCGGGGATGAAAAACAGACAGAGTATGTCCCGAAAATAAGCACAGGCGCAATGGATTCCGAGACGGGAGAAAATGCAGCATTTGCAGACGATAAAATAACGATTGCGGATACTTTGTTTTATACGGATTTAAGCCCGGACTATACTTACATCGCAAAGGGTATCCTTTATGACCGTGAAACCGGACAGCCATTATGTATTAATGGGGAATCAGTGACAGCAGAGGCAGAGTTTTCACCGAAAGATGAATCGGGAAGCATAGAACTTGTCTATACTTTTGATGGTTCAGGTCTGGAAGGAAAAACACTGGTCATATTTGAGACGGTTTATTACGGCAGCAGTATTGTACAGGCACATACAGACATTAACGATGAATCACAGTCTGTCCATATCCCGAAAATCGGGACAAATGCAGCGGATTCCGAGACGGGAACGAATTTGTCCTGTGCCGATGATGAGATTACTGTGACGGATACGGTATCTTATGAAAACCTCATACCGGGGAAGAAGTATATCATGCAAGGTACGTTAATGGACAAAGAAACCGGGGAACCGATACTGGATGATGACGGGGATGAGATTACATCCGAAACACAGTTTATACCAACAGATTACGATGGAACAGCGGAAGTGTCATTTACCTTCAGCGGAAATGGGCTTGCAGGCACGACAGCGGTAGTGTTTGAAACTCTGACGAGGAATGATAAGGTATATGCGGTACACGCTGACATTAACGACAAAAACCAGACACAGTATATCCCGAAAATCAGCACATCTGCGGCAGATGCAGATACAAAAGATACTGTCGGTGTATCAAACCGGATTATTGATACGGTGGAATATACAGGTTTAAAACCGGGTGTGGAATATACGGTAAAGGGCGTGTTGACAGATAAGAAAACGAATAAGCCGGTTCTTACAACTGATGGTGAGGAAGTTACCGGCGAGACGGTATTTATACCTGAAACCACAGATGGAGCCATTGAAGTCGTTTTTGACTTATCGGAGGCAGATGTGGAGGAGGATGGCACTTATGTGGTATTTGAAAGAATGTATTTCGGCAGTTTCATGATTGCAGACCATCAGGATATCGGGGATGAGAGACAGACGATTCACATTCCCAAAATCCGCACACATGCACAGGATGAAAATTCCGGCACAAACGTTGGCGCTGCCGGCGAAAAATCCCGTCTTGTGGATAAAGTGGATTATACGAACCTTGTTCCGGGTAAGGAATATACGGTATCCGGGATACTGATGGACCGGGAAACAGGAAAAGAATTTTCGGGAGATGACGGAAATCCCGTCAAGGCAGAGAAAACTTTTATCCCAAAGGAAGCAGACGGGAGTGTGGAACTGGTATTTGAGTATACCAGCAGGGCAGGTTCCGCAATCGTTGTATTTGAAGAACTGTATCATAATGGGGTAAAAGTCGCGGCACACAAAGATATTGCGGATGAAGATCAGACTGTCTGCTATCCGGAAATTCATATGGAATCAGAAGCGGATGAAAATCATGAGCCGGATATAGTTGAAAAGGTGTCTGCCGTTAAGACAGGCGATAACAGCCAGCCGTTGATACCGGCTATTGTCTCTGTGGCAGCGGGCAGCGTCGGATTTGTATGCTGTAAGAGACGCAGGAAAAATCATAAAAAGGTATAACAATTGTACGATTGTTCATACGTGGAATTTCTGGAAAAATAAAAACAATCTTGACTTTTTCAAAATATATGCGTTAAAATACAACCGTCGAGTGGCGAGAGGCGTAAATCCAGATATGGATTTACGCCTCTTTTTGTGTGACAGGGTTTTCCGGATACATAAAAAGCATTGCAGCCGGAATTTCCCTGTTTTACCGGAGCGGTTTGTACAGCTTTGCACTCGGAATAACCAGAAAAACAGTAGTAGGAGGAATGAAAATGAATAAAGAATCAACAAACAAGATGGGCACGATGCCCGTAAATAAACTTATGTTGTCCATGGGAATTCCGATGATTTTATCAATGATGCTTCAGGCGGTCTATAACATTGTGGACAGTGCATTTGTTTCTAATATGAGTGTGAATGGAGAGGAAGCGCTGAATGCTTTGACACTGGCATTTCCGGTGCAGATGCTGATGGTTGCAGTCGGTATCGGAACAGGCGTGGGGGCGAATGCCCTTTTATCCAAGACCCTGGGACAGGGAAACCGGGAAAAGGCAAGCAAGACAGCAGGAAATGCAATTTTTCTGGGGATTGTGATTTATATTGTATGCATGTTGTTCGGTTTATTTGGAACGAAAATGTATATTTCTTCCCAGACCTCGGATGAACTGATTTTGGGGATGGGAGTAGATTATTTGCGGATATGCTGTGTGATTTCAATGGGGATTATCTTTTTCTCAGTATTTGAAAAATTGCTCCAGTCCACAGGGCGGTCCACATTCTCTACAATTGCGCAGGTGGCGGGAGCCGTTACGAATATTGTATTGGATCCGATTATGATTTACGGACTGCTTGGCTGCCCGGAATTAGGAGTGAAGGGAGCCGCTTATGCGACGGTTATCGGTCAGATTGTGTCCTTTGTAACCGCGCTTATTTTCCATCTGAAATTTAATAAGGAAATTAAAAATGGCATCCAATATATTAAACCGTCTTTGCGGATCATAAAAGAAATTTATGCAATCGGTCTGCCGGCAATTATTGCACAGGCATTGATGTCCATTATGACATATGGTTTGAATGTTATTTTTGTAAAAATTGATACTACCGTAGTAACCGCATATGGACTTTATTATAAGATACAGCAGTTCATATTGTTTGCTGCATTTGGTCTCAGGGATGCGATTACGCCGATTGTTTCCTTCAACCACGGAATGAGGAGCAAAGAACGTATCAGAGACGGTATAAAGTATGGTATGGGATATACGCTGGCAATTATGGTAATTGGACTGGTTCTTATCGAAATATTTGCAAGACCTTTCTCCGCAATATTCGGCCTGTCCGGTGAAACACAGGAATTGTGTATCGGTGCAATGCGGTTTGTATCATTGAGCTTTGTATTTGCCGGAGCCAACATTGCATTTCAGGGAATCTTTCAGGCGTTGGACAGCGGACTGGAATCATTGATTATTTCTGTCTGCCGTCAGATTGTTTTCGTGCTCCCGGTTGCATGGGCATTCTCTTTGATTGCGAGACAAAACATGGATTATGTATTTTTGGATTGGCTGACATTTTTGATTGCGGAGGGACTTTCCGCTCTGATTGCCTGCATTTTCATGAAACGGATTCAAAAGAAGAAAATCGACATTATTGTTCATTGAGGATTATAATTATGGAAAAAGTTGTAAACAAATGTATAAAAATGATTCAGGTGTCAAAAGCCTATATTTCATTTTGTATATGGCAATCTGCACAATAAGTTTTTTATATTCGGTCAAAGGTATTCGGCGTTCCAACACAAACACGTTGATTTTGTTTCATGGGAAATTGCTTCGCAATATTCCATGAAACAAAAGCCCTGCGGG
>CAZGMH010000151.1:3810-5001 GCA_964526765.1 uncultured Eubacterium sp. | reverse complement strand
CACAGCCCAAAACTGAGAGGAGAAAAATGATGAAAGAGAAGTTAAGACAGATCAGAGAAAATGCCCTGAATGCAATCGAAAACTCTGAAGGATTATCTAATCTGAATGATGTAAGAGTTGCATTTCTTGGCAAAAAGGGTGAGCTGACTGCCGTATTAAAAGGCATGAAGGATGTCAGCCCACAGGATCGTCCGTTCGTTGGCCAGATGGTAAACGAGACGAGAGAAGCCATTGAGAAAAAACTGGAAGAGACGAAAAAGAAAATGGAAGCGCTGGAATTAGAGCGCAAATTAAAAAAAGAAGTGATTGATGTAACCCTTCCTGCAAAGAAAAACCGTGTCGGACACGGGCATCCGAATACCATTGCCCTTGAGGAAGTGGAGCGTATTTTCGTAGGTATGGGATATGAGGTTGTGGAAGGCCCGGAGGTGGAATATGATTACTACAACTTTGAGGCGTTAAATATTCCTGCAAATCATCCGGCAAAGGACGAGCAGGATACTTTCTATATTAATAACGAAATCGTGCTTCGTACCCAGACGTCACCGGTACAGGTACGTGTGATGGAGCAGGGAAAGCTCCCGATTCGTATGATTGCACCGGGCAGGGTATTCCGTTCTGATGAAGTCGATGCAACCCATTCTCCTTCTTTCCATCAGATTGAAGGTCTTGTTATTGATAAAAATATTACTTTTGCAGATTTGAAAGGTACGTTACAGGAATTTGCGAAACAGCTGTTTGGACCCGAGACAAAGGTGAAATTCCGTCCGCATCATTTCCCGTTCACGGAGCCGAGCGCAGAGGTGGATGTCACTTGCTTTAAGTGCGGCGGAAAAGGCTGCCGTTTCTGTAAAGGAGAAGGATGGATTGAGATTTTAGGCTGCGGTATGGTACATCCTCATGTGTTGGAGATGAGTGGAATTGACCCGAAAGTGTATTCCGGTTTTGCCTTTGGCGTAGGTCTGGAGCGTATCGCCCTGTTGAAATATGAAATCGATGATATGCGGCTTCTGTACGAAAACGACGACCGTTTCCTGAAACAATTTTAGCGTAAGCAATGAGAAGGGCATACTTTTCAAACCGTAAAGCCGGAAATGCAAATTTATTTGCAGAGACGGATTTATGGTTTGAAAAGGAGTTGTCCGGCGACTGCCGGACAATGACGAAACCGGAGGTTTCGGAGTATGCCCG
>CAZGMH010000151.1:0-3710 GCA_964526765.1 uncultured Eubacterium sp. | reverse complement strand
GACGAAACCGGAGGTTTCGGAGTATGCCCGGAGAATGGCATAGACGGTATGCCCGAGGAAGGGAAGAAAACGATAGAAAGGATATAGAAAAATGACAACTTCATTGAAATGGATAAAAGCGTATGTGCCGGAGCTCGAAGCAGAACCGCAGGAATATATGGATGCGATGACTCTTTCCGGCTCCAAGGTAGAAGGCTATAAAAGAATGGATGAGGATTTGGAAAAAATCGTTATCGGCCAGGTGACAAAGATTGAAAAACATCCGGATGCGGACAAACTGGTGGTCTGCCAGGTAAATATTGGATCAGAATCCACGCAGATTGTAACCGGAGCGCCAAATGTATTTGAGGGCGCAAAAGTTCCGGTTGTGCTGGACGGCGGCCGGGTGGCTGGCGGTCATGACGGAAAGATGACGCCGGGCGGCATCAAGATTAAAAAAGGAAAATTGCGCGGCATTGAATCTAACGGTATGATGTGCTCCATCGAAGAACTGGGTTCCAGCAGAGATATGTATCCGGATGCGCCGGAGGACGGTCTGTACATTTTGCCGGAGGATGCGCCGGTTGGCGGGAACGCTGTCGCTTATTTGGGGCTGGATGACGTCGTTGTGGAATACGAAATCACATCCAATCGTGTGGATTGCTTTTCCGTGTTGGGTATTGCGAGAGAAGCGGCGGCAACTTTTGGCAAAAAATTTGTTCCCCCGGTTGTGACCGAGACAGGAAATAGTGAGGATGTAAATGATTATATTAAGGTAACTGTGGAAGATACTGACCTCTGCCCGCGCTATACCGCAAGGGTGGTAAAAAATATCAAACTGGCGCCGTCGCCGGAATGGATGCAGCGCAGGCTGGCGGCTCACGGCATTCGCCCGATTAACAATATTGTTGATATCACAAACTATGTGATGGAAGAATATGGACAGCCGATGCACGCCTATGACTGGGATACGATTGCAGGAAAAGAAATCCGTGTGCGCCGCGCAGCAAAGGGAGAGAAATTTGTAACTCTGGATGGACAGGAACGTACACTGGATGATACGGTCCTGATGATCTGTGACGGTGAGAAAGCGATTGGCCTGGCGGGTATCATGGGCGGAGAGAACTCTATGATCACAGACGATGTCACCACGATGTTATTTGAGTCAGCCTGCTTTGACGGTACAAACATTCGCCTTTCCGGCAAGAAAGTAGGACTTCGTACCGACGCTTCCTCGAAATTTGAAAAAGGTCTGGATCCGAATAACGCTATTGAGGCGATGAACCGTGCGTGTCAGCTCGTGGAAGAACTGGGAGCCGGAGAAGTAGTCGGCGGTGTGGCAGATGTGTACAGCAAAGAAAAATGCGGACGCAGAATCGCGTTTGACCCGGCGTGGATTAATAAATTATTGGGTACGGAAATTGCAGAGGAGACGATGCTTTCTTATTTTGAGAAAATTGATCTTGGATTTGATTCCGGGACGAGAGAAGTGATTGTCCCATCCTGGAGACAGGATTTAGAGAGAGATGCGGATATTGCGGAGGAAGTAGCGAGGTTTTTTGGCTATGATAATATTCCGACAACTCTTCCGGCAGGGGAGTCTGTTACAGGAAAGCTTTCTTTCAAGCTTCAGGTGGAGGAAGTGGCAAGGGAAGTGGCACAGTTCTGCGGATTTTCCCAGGGTATGACATATTCCTTTGAAAGCCCCAGGGTATTTGATAAATTATTACTTCCTGCCGACAGTAAGCTGCGTGAGACGGTTGTGATTTCCAATCCGCTTGGTGAAGATTTCAGTATTATGAGAACAATTTCCCTGAACGGTATGCTGACGTCTCTTTCCACGAACTATAACCGCAGAAATAAAGATGTCCGCCTGTACGAGCTGGGGAATATTTATCTGCCGAAACAGATTCCGGTGACAGAGCTTCCGGAAGAACGGATGCAGTTCACGTTAGGTTTCTATGGCGACGGAGATTTCTTCACGATGAAAGGTGTGGTTGAGGAGTTTCTTGACAAAGTCGGAATGCATAAAAAGGTAGAATACGATCCAAAATCCGGTTATCCGTTCCTGCATCCGGGGCGTCAGGCAAATATTATTTATGACAGCCAGGTAGTTGGTTATCTCGGCGAGGTACATCCGCTCGTTGCAGCGAATTATGAAATTAAGGAGCGGGTATATGTGGCGGTGATTGATATGCCGGAAATCGTAGCAAGAGCGACATTTGACCGTAAATATGAGGGAATTGCAAAATATCCGGCTGTAAACCGCGACTTGAGTATGGTTGTACCAAAGGCGGTTTTGGCAGGAGATATTGAAAAGATTTTTGAGCAGAGAGGCGGAAAGATGCTGGAATCTTATCAGTTATTTGATATATACGAAGGCGCCCAGATTAAACCGGGATTCAAATCCCTGGCTTACACATTGACGTTCCGGGCAAAAGACCGTACCCTGGAAGAATCGGATATCACTTCCGTGATGAAAAAAATCATGAATGGTCTTGACCGGCTTGGAATTGAGCTGCGCCAGTAAAACAAGGTGTGAAAAAGATTCCTGCATCATATTTTGGAGAACTGATTTATGAATGTAAAAGATTTTTATTTTGACCTGCCAAAGGAGCAGATCGCACAGGATCCTCTGGAGGACCGTTCGGCTTCCAGACTCCTGGTGCTCGATAAGAAAACGGGGGAATATACTCATAAAATTTTTAAAGATATTGTGGATTATTTCAAACCGGGAGATTGTCTGGTTTTAAATAATACGAAGGTCATTCCTGCCAGATTGTTTGGTGAAAAGGAAGGGACACAGGCAAAAATTGAGATTCTTCTGCTGAAACGAAAAGAAAATGATGTCTGGGAAACACTTGTAAAGCCGGGAAAAAAAGCGAAACCGGGTACAAAGATTATTTTCGGAGGCGGCCTGCTCACCGGAGAAGTTATTGATGTGGTCGAAGATGGCAACCGTCTGATACAATTTACTTATGAGGGAATCTTTGAGGAAATTTTGGATCGGCTCGGCCAGATGCCTCTGCCCCCATATATTACGCATCAGTTGAAGGATAAAAACCGCTATCAGACTGTATATGCAAAATACGATGGCTCAGCGGCGGCTCCGACGGCGGGACTTCATTTTACCCCCGAATTGCTGCAAAAGGTGCGGGATATGGGCGTGGAGATTGCAGAAGTCACCCTGCATGTGGGGCTTGGAACTTTCCGTCCCGTCAAAGTGGAAAATGTTCTCGAACATCATATGCATTCGGAATTTTATCAGATTAACGAAGAAGCGGCACAGAAAATCAATCGGGCAAAAGAGAACGGCGGACGCATTATCTGCGTTGGAACCACAAGCTGCCGGACAATCGAATCTGCAGCGGATCAAAATGGATATATCAGGCCATGCAGCGGCTGGACAGAAATTTTTATTTATCCGGGATACCGTTTTAAGGCGCTGGACTGCCTGATTACAAATTTTCACTTGCCGGAGTCCACGCTGCTGATGCTGGTTTCCGCTCTGGCCGGCAGGGAACATGTACTGTCCGCCTATGAGGAAGCGGTGAAGCAGGGGTATCGCTTTTTTTCCTTTGGGGATGCGATGCTCATTATTTGACACAAAATTCGCTTTTTGTGAATTAGTTCATTTCGTCATTATGGGCGGTCAATTTACTCATTTGGCGTCAGAATGATGTAATTGCCGGGAGCCTGCGGGTTCCCGGCTTTTTGAATGGAGAAAAAAT
>CAZGMH010000150.1:0-5015 GCA_964526765.1 uncultured Eubacterium sp. | reverse complement strand
CGAGTAAAATTATGGATATGATTATCTGTTTATGGATATGTAATATTTTGTACAAATTAAATGTCCCCCCCGGAGCCATAAAATATCTTACTTATTATTATAGTCGAATGGAATTCATTGTCAACCTGTATTACATTTTAAGTGGGAAACATACTTATTCCGGTTTACAAATAGTAGTTTATCTTCTATATTTATAAATTCCCATATTTTAAAAATCTCAGAACAAGCCGTTCTTATGCCTGGGCACAATACCGCCGACATCATGTTCTACCACATCCCAGTGCTCTGCCAGCAAGCCGTTCTCTAAGCGGTAGATATCGCATACTTTGTTTATCATGCCATTTTCCAGTGTACATTTAAAGAATACATAGACCATGTCGCCGTCTTCACCGATTTTTATAATATCCATATGCGGCTTCATGCCGAGGAAAAATTCTGCAAATTTCAGGAATCCCGCTTTTCCATCCTCGCATCCCGGATTGTGTTGGATGTAGTCGTCTTTCATATAAGCGTCGATGTTGGATACATCCCAGTTGTTAAATACTTCCTCATAGAATTTTAATACAATTTCTCTGTTACTCATTGTGCTCCCGCTCCTTTTTGAAATGAATTTGCTTTCCTGTCTATATTAGCGTAAAATAGAAAAAAATGAAATGTATGTTTGTCCGAAATGTGGGATAATATATGGGTAAATTTTCAACAAATGAAGAATGGATGCGGAAAAGAGGTATCTGTTGCAAAAGTATTATGAGGAATGGATATGGAAAAGAGGTATCTGTTGCAAAGGTATTATGAAGAATGGGTGCGGAAAAAGATATCTGCGGAAAAAGTATTGTGAAGGAGGCATTATGAAAAAATTTAGTGAAATAGAGTACAAACGGCCGGATTTTGATGCGGAGGAAGCGGCTGTAAGAGCATATATTGGAAAATTGAAGACAGCGAAAAATGCGGAGGAATTAAAGAAAATTTATCGGGAGGAACAGCACAGATGCGATGCGTTTGCGACAATGCAGACAGTTGCCAGTGT
The DNA here is from genome assembly GCA_964526765.1 of uncultured Eubacterium sp. GTDB lineage: Bacteria > Bacillota > Clostridia > Lachnospirales > Lachnospiraceae > Eubacterium_I. The sequence goes on along the minus strand of CAZGMH010000150.1, from coordinate 3,988 downwards.
ACGCAGCTCTATCGATACGACAGATGAACTTTACGAGGAAGAACTTCAGATGTTTCACAAGAGAGTTCCGGCGCTGATTCTTTTGTATCAGGAGGCGGACAAGGTAATTTTGGAATCTCCGTTTAGGGAGGAATTTGCAAAAGATATGCCGGAAACATTGCTTGCGGATATGGAAATCAATCAAAAGCTGGCTTCAGAGGCAGTTGTCGATGATATGGCGCAGGAAGCGCAGCTTACGCAGGAATATTCAAAAATATCTGCGGCATGCAGTACAAAATTCCGGGGGGAGGACTGCAATTTCTATGGTCTTTTGAAATATATGCAGGACACTGACAGGCAGATAAGAAAAGAAGCTTTTCTGGCATGGGCAGATTTGTATGAGCGCACGGCTCCAAAGCTGGATGAGGTATATGATAAACTGGTAAAGCTGCGCGTGGGAATGGCAGAAAAGCAGGGGTTTGATAATTATATTGATTACCGGTATGCCAGTCTGCACCGGTATGATTATACTCCGGCGGATGTAGATAATTTCCGCAGGCAGGTAAAAGAAATCATTGTCCCAATCTGTGAGGAGGAATTTGAAAAACAAAGAAAACGCCTCGGTGTGGATACGTTGTATTATTATGATGAAGCCCTGTTTGACCCGAAAGGGAATGCGGTTCCGAAGGGGACGCCGCAGGAACTGGTGGGGAAAGCACAGCAGATGTATCGCGAATTATCACCCCAGACGGGAGAATTTTTTGACTTTATGGTGGAACATCAGCTTTTTGATCTGGAAACAAAGCCGGGCAAACGTCCAGGAGGTTACTGCACTTATCTGCAATCGTATAAAGCGCCGTTCATTTTTTCAAATTTTAACGGAACCTCCGCGGATGTGGATGTGCTGACCCATGAGGCGGGACATTCCTTTGCAGCCTATGAATCCGGAAAAACAGGAATTTTGAGTGATTATATATTCCCGAATAATGAGATTGCCGAAATTCATTCCATGTCGATGGAACTGATTACCTATCCGTGGATGCATTTGTTTTTCGGAGAAAAGACAGCGCAGTACAGGAAGGCTCATCTGTCACAGGCATTGACGGTGATTCCCTATTTGGTGTGTGTAGATGAATTTCAGCATAGAGTATTTGAAAAACCGAAAATGGATGCATCAGAACGGCGCAATGTGTGGAAAAAACTGGAAAAGGAGTATATGCCGTGGCGTAATTATGACGGTCATGATTTTTTGGAAGAAGGTGGTTTCTGGATGCAGAAACAGCATATTTTCCTGTTCCCCTTTTATTATATCGAATATGCACTGGCACAGATGGGGGCTTTTGAGTTTTATGGAAAATTTCTGAGAGACCGGAAATCCGCATGGAAGGATTATTATAAATTGTGCAGTGCCGGTGGAAATTATGGATATTTTAATCTGCTGAAAATTGCAAACCTCAGCAATCCTTTTGCAGACGGAACAGTGAAAAAAATTATGGATGAGGTGGTAAAAACATTGGAGGAGGATGAACTGTGACAGATTTATTGGATTCCCATACACATACAATTGCGAGCGGGCACGCGTATAGTACGATGAATGATATGATTGCAGCGGCGAAGGAAAAAGGTCTGTCGCTGCTGGCAATCACGGAACATGCCCCGGATATGCCGGGAAGCTGTTCGGCATTCTATTTTAACAATCTGAAGGTAGTTCCCAGAAAATACGGAGATTTGTGGGTGCTTCACGGAGCGGAGCTGAACATATTGAACCGGGCCGGGGAAATCGATTTGCCGGAGGATACATTGAAAATGCTGGATGTGACAATTGCCAGCATTCATCCGCCCTGTTACCATGAAGAAGATTCCAAGGCGCATCTGGAGGCCTATTTGAATGTGATGAAAAACCCATATATCAACATTATCGGTCATCCGGACGACAGCCGTTTTTCGGTTGACTATAAGGCGCTGGTTTTAGCGGCGAAGGAATATCACAAGCTTTTGGAGGTAAACAGTTCTTCCATGGCGCCGGGGAGTTTTCGCCGGAATGCGAGGGAAAATTACAGGGAGATGCTTTCTCTGTGCTGCCGGTATGAAGTTCCGGTCATTATTGATTCGGACGCACATGTTGACCGTGCAGTGGGAGAGCATACACTGGCATGGGAATTGGTCAGGGAAATCGGTTTTCCGGATGAATTGATTGTGAATACAAATCTCGATACATATTTTTCCTTCATTAATTATAAACCGGAGTAAATGCAGCAGATGCAGGAGGCTGCACTGAGCAGGATTTAAAACAGAATTTGGAAAGAACAGAGTTTGGAAAAAACAGAATTTGGAAAGAACTCTTTACTTTAAAACTTTAGTATGATAAAATTTTATTATCACAAAGTGTTTTGTGGAAAATAAAGTATGAATGAAATCAGAACTGTAAAACCAAATGCCGTGTTATAGTATCGGATTTCCAAAAATGGAGGAATATCGGCGTGAATAAAAAAATCAGGATAGATGCAGTAGATCATTTGTTTGAAGCAATTTTATGTCTGAAAGATAAAGAAGAATGCTATACATTTTTTGAGGATGTATGTACAATCAACGAGATTCTTTCGCTGTCCCAGAGGTTTGAAGTGGCTCATATGCTGCGTCAGAAAAAGACATATCTGGATATAGCGGAAAAGACAGGGGCGTCAACGGCGACGATCAGCCGTGTCAACCGTTCCCTGAATTATGGGAATGACGGTTATGATATGGTGTTTGAGCGGATGAAAGAGCAGGATAAAGAAGAATTATAAACAACTGCTATGGGCAGAGTGAGTGAAACGGGAGGAGAAGTTATGGTAAAAGAAAAAATTCGTGCTCAGATTCCGGGCGGAAGTATGCAGGACTTTAAACGCCATTTATCAGGGACTTATCGGGGATTTCACATAGTCATTGATTTGGGACAGGCTCAGGGACAATATATGGTGACAATCAATGCATCGTCATCTTCTGATCCGGAAAATGCATAGTGGAATGACTTTTTGCTCCGCCAGAAAGAGCATATCAAAAAAATCGTGAAGGTAGCGGTATATTCTTACCTTTGTGGCAAGCTTTCGGAGTATCAGAAATGCGCTCAGAGCCAGCACAGGAAGTTATACAATAAAAAAGATAAAATAGCATTGAGAGGATTCAAAAAAATGAATGAAGCCATTCCGACAGAAAGTGAAAGACTGTCGGAATGGCTTATTTGTATGACAATAAAATAAACCACCCACTCGCGGATGACGGAAGGAGCTTTGGCTTCAAGCAAAAAACACCTATGATTTTTTTCGTTTACCTTTGGAGATTTCCGGTTTCTCCATAGAGTCGATAATTTTTTCTATTAACAATTTTTTGCAATACACATCAAAATTAAGCAGGCAGATAAAGGTGAATTTCTGGAGAAAATCTGCCTCGCTCTCATTCAGATTTTCCAGTTTGCCAAAAGCGGATTCGCTGATGATGAACTCCTCCTGAATCGTTTTTTTCAGGCGTTCTACCTGCTGCTCCTCCAATTGAAATACAATTGCATAGATTTCTTCCAGAGAAGGTTTTCCTTTTTTCCCGAAATAGCGGTCCGTCAGAGGATTTAAAATGCTCTGAATATCACTGATGCTCAGTACATTTTTAAAGTAATAAATAAAAATCAGCGTCAGAAGGTGTTCCTTGGAGTATTTCTTTTTCTCGGGAGGCGGGAGCAGATTGTTTTTTGCATAGTTATTGATCATGGTCTTGGTCAGGATTTTGTCATCCTCATGGCGTTTTGTAGCGCGAAGCTGCGTATCCATAAAAGTAGTGACCTGATCCATGTACAGGTTAATGTCCGGCAGGGTCTCCGGTCGGATATTTTCTATGCGGGACAAACTCTCCATTATGCTGTTCAGTAAATCTTTCGTATCAATCGTCATGATTTGCACCTCTAGGTGTCATTATATAGTATTCAAAACCGGATGACAAGCCATAAATTGTGGAATCAAAGTTTTGGGTAATTGCGATC
>CAZGMH010000149.1:0-5087 GCA_964526765.1 uncultured Eubacterium sp. | reverse complement strand
GATAAATAAGGTTTGTCAATAAAATTGTTAGGAATTTTTACGATTTTTATACATAATCTGTACAAAGATTTATTTGGAGTATGACATGCCCGGATATAGACGTTTTGTAACATATTTATTTCAATATCAAAATAGAAAAAAAGGAGGCAATTGCGGATTTGCAAAAGTAGAAGTGAGACAGGAACGATGCCGGATAGAACTGCAGGTAAAATCATATGAGGAAAAGCAATTTCCGGTATACCTGTTTGCACGGGAAGAAGAACAGTTAAAAGGAATATATCTTGGAGAGCTTGCGGTAAAAAACGGAACCGGAAGAGCCGCTTTTGTCATTACGGCGGATGACATTGCGGGCACACCTTATGGCATTGATGATATGAGAGGGCTATACCTGGCAGGTGATGGCAGCAATTTTATAGCCAGTCAATGGGATGATGCAGATACGGTCTGGAATACATTTTCTCCACATAAAAAAACACAGGAAGAAATCAATGGAGGAGATAGTGAGATACAGGATAATGGTGAGAAAAGAAATAATATAGAAGAAAATCTTGAAAAAGAAGAACACAAAGCAGCTTCGGATAAAGAAAACATATTGTTTTCAGATGAAAAGAAAGCAGAAGGAAGTGTGGATAAAAGGAAAGAAGAATGGAGGAATGTGAGCGAAAAGAATACAGAAGAAAAGAACGTGAGCGAAAAGAATACAGAAGGAAAGAATATGAGTGAAAAAAATGCAGAAGAAAAGAATATGGGTGAAAAGAATGCAGAAGAAAAAAATATGGGTGAAAAGAATGCAGAAGAAAAAAATATGGGTGAAAAGAATACAGGGGAGAAAGATATGAGTGAAAAGGATGTGAAAGAGAGGAATGAAAACAACGATATTCAAACGGATATGATAAAGGCGTCACCGCAAGAAGAGAGGCAGCCTGAGCTTTCTGCCACTCAGGCAGCTTCGGCAACTGCGGCGCAGCCCTATCGGTTTCTCCACACCTGGGAACAGCAATGGCAGCGTTTTATAGCGGCGCACCCGGTATTTTGTCCTTTTGACGAGGATGAGGGAGTTTACGGTGTTAAAATGGAATTGAGAGATTTCAAAATTTTGCCAAGGCAATATTGGTATCTGGCAAATAACAGCTTCCTTTTGCATGGGTACTTTAATTATCGTTATGTGCTATTCGGATATATGGACGGAGAGCAGAAGCGGTGGTTTATAGGGATTCCGGGAATATTTCAAAATCAGGAACAGATATTGGCGGGAGCATTTGGATTTCCGGAGTTTCGGACAAAGCAGTTAACCCGGCAGAAAACGGGCGAGTTCGGATACTGGTATCGCTGTCTGGACCTGGGAGTATAACCAGAGGAATACACGCAAGCCGGAAGTATAAATCAGGGGTTACACCGAACCAGGGAGTATAATCTGTAGCCCATATCAGACCTGTGAACAAATTTGCGGATTGCACCGGAATGATGTATATAGTTTGTGGCTTTTCATTTTAGGTAGATTAGATTATACTATATATGATACATAGCGGTAAATGTTCAGATAAAGTTGGAGAATAACTATGGAGCAGCATGAAAAATATATGAAGGAGGCCATACGGCAGGCGCAAAAGGCATATAAGATTGATGAAGTGCCGATTGGCTGTGTCATTGTATACGAGGATAAAATAATTGCACGGGGCTATAACAGAAGGAATGCTGACAAAAATACACTGGCTCATGCAGAATTGACGGCTATAAAAAAAGCAAGCAAAAAGTTGGGAGACTGGCGGCTGGAGGGCTGTACGATGTATGTGACCCTGGAACCGTGTCAGATGTGTGCCGGGGCGCTGGTTCAGTCCCGAATTGACCGGGTTGTGATTGGCAGCATGAATCCGAAAGCAGGATGTGCCGGGTCTGTGTTGAATCTGCTTCAGATGGCAGAATTTAATCATCAGGTGGAAATTATTCAGGGTATTTGTGGGGAAACCTGTTCGGCGATGCTTAGCCGCTTTTTTGCTGAATTGCGGGAGAAAAAGAAAGTGACAAATGCAGAGAAAAGAAAGCAGCAAATACAGTGGTAACAGTTCAGCCTTCAAGTGATCAACTGGGTATAGTACTGAAAAAGAAAACGGCAAAGGCATTGACAATGAAGAACGAATAATGCTATACTTATATCTCCGAGCAGCCGGGGTGGCAGCGGTACCCTGTACCATCAATCCGCTATAGTTGGGGTGATATCCTGCCGCGGGTTTCCGATTGTAGAGCTGCCTCTTATAAGTGACGTTGATTCCTGGGTCTTACGCGACAGGAATCTGTGAACCGGGTCAGGTCAGGAATGGAGCAGCCCTAAGCAGAACCTCCTGGGTGCCGTGAGGGCGCCTGGGATGAGTTAACTGTAAGAGTAACGTCTGGGGTCGGGATTCAAAGCAGGATGCTCGGTTTTATTATGTAAATATTGAGTTGGAAAAAGCAGATTGTCTACATGTGATACACACGATACAATCTGTTTTTTTATATTTTCGAACAAAACTATTCGGCATTCCGACACAAGTACGGTGATTTTTTTGTTTTGCTGTGCCGTTTATCCGTGTACAGAAATCAAAGCTTATACCAAAAGTGCCCGACAGATGATTGCTGTATGCGCTATGCCCGCAAAGCCGCAAAAACTGGCATGGTTAAAAAGGTAAAAACTGGATATATTACAAAAGCCAATTATGAGATAGTATAGGGCAAATGAAAGATGCGCGTCGTTCATATTGAAAATTCAGAGAGTTATAGAAAGTGAGAATGACAACTATGAGCAGAGAAAACACAACTGCTGTTTCTGCGAAACAGCAATCAACATCAACCGTTAAATTTTTGGTTATTACGGCGATTTTTATTGCGCTGACCTATGTATTTACTGCATTTGTAAATGTTCGGCTTCCGATTACGGCAAACGGGGGACTCATTCACCTTGGAAATATTCCGCTTTTTATCGGAGCAATCCTTTTCGGCAAAAAGACCGGTTTTTTGGCAGGCGGTATCGGCATGGGGCTTTTTGACCTGCTTTCCGGCTGGACCTTATGGGCTCCTTTTACATTTGTAGTTGTAGGTCTGATGGGATTTGTAATCGGTCTGATTACAGAAAAGCACAGAGGATTTCGCTGGTATCTGCTGGCGGTTTTATGTGCCTGCGCAATTAAAATTGTCGGTTATTATATTGCGGAAGTTATTATCTATCACAACTGGATTGCTCCTGTGACATCAATTCCGGGAAATCTGGTGCAGGTTGGCGTTGCATCAGTAATCGTATTGATTGTGGTTGGACGTCTGGATGTGGCAGCACGAAAAGTGGGGTTAATTGATTAATATGTATAAGATTATGACGCCCGGACCTACACAGGTCAGGGAAAATGTAAGGCTCGCCCGGAGCCTGGAATGTACAAATCCGGATCTGGATGAACAGTTTGTGGAGTTTTACCGTGAGACATGCCGGCTTATCAGCCGCCTGCTTCATACGGATAATGAGACATTGATACTGAGCGGAGAGGGTATTCTCGGTTTGGAGGCGGCATGCGCCTCTCTGACAGAGCCAAAAGACAAGGTGTTGGCGCTGGATAACGGTATTTATGGCGCAGGATTTGCAGATTTTGTCACGATGTATGGAGGAGAGCCAACGCTGTACACGGTCAGTGATCTGGAAACCATTGATGTGGATGCGCTGGCAAAATATTTGAAAGAGCATCATGATTTTAAATATGCAACGGTAGTACATGGGGATACCCCCAGCGGAATGCTGAACCATGTGGAGCAGATATGCCCGCTGTTGAAACAGTATGGGATTTTGACTGTGGTGGATTCCGTGTCTGCAATGTTTGGAGAAGAACTCCGGGTGGATGAGGCTCAGATTGATATTTTATGCGGAGCCTCCCAGAAAGCAGTGTCCGCGCCTCCGGGACTGACTTTTGTGGTAGTCAGTGATGACGCAAAGGCGGCAATGAAGAACAGGAAAACACCGATTGCATCCTTTTATGCAAACTTGTCTGTGTTCGAGGGCTATTATGAGAATAAATGGTTTCCCTACACGATGCCGATTAGTGACATTTACGGTTTAAGGGCAGCCATGGACAATATTTCAGAGGATACCGGGATGCTGAAACGCCATGCCCAAATCGGAGCAGCCTCCAGAGCAGCCATTTTGGCAGCAGGGCTTCAATTGCATTTAAAGAGCGGATATTCTAATACAGTGACCGTTTTCGATGTGCCGGAGGGCGTGACGGATAAAGAAATCCTGGAAACGATAAGACAGGAGCATAATATCATGCTGGCAGGCTCCTTTGGAAATCTGGCAGGAAAAGTAATCCGTATCGGTCATATGGGCGAAAATGCCACGATTTCAAACATGGTGGAAACATTTGATGCGCTGGATCAAACCTTTTCGAAACTCCATGTGCCGTTAAAATGCAGCCTGAAAGAAGTGTTTTTACGAGAACTGAACAGGCAGCAGAGCAGTTGATACTGCCTGCGGCAGAGTATTTCAGGGGATGGAAAAGTATACAGAATAATTGACATTGCTCCGTCATAGGGCAGAATATTTAAGGACTGTAAAAAATTATAAAGGAAATCGTTGAAGTCTCCATAACCACAGCGATTTTTCTTTATGATTTTTTACAGTTTTTTGTTTAAAATTTTTCAGGCATATTCCAGATTTTCCGTCAATCCTTCTGCACAGCTTAAAAATGGCTGGATAGCGGGATGTAAGGTTCCTTTTTTCCAGACGACAGCCGCTCCCTGGGGAAGCATGTTGACATCCTTCCCTTCCAAATCCAATTTGATAAACCGAAGATCATAGTTGCAGGAATCCTTATGGAGTGTAAAATTTATACTAATACCGTGTCCGGATGCTATCAGCATAAACATGGTAGACAGGGAATTGGTTTCCTGAACAATCTTTGGATAAAAGCCTCCCATCTCGCATATCGAGCGAATCTGGTCAATTGCCTGACTGGAATCCCTGGATATGGATAAGAAATTTTCCCCCTTTAATTCGCTGATACGCACAACCTCCCGGTTGGCAAAGCGGTGATCCGGGGGGACAACGACTGCCAGAGGAGAAGGGTAGTATA
>CAZGMH010000148.1:2430-5088 GCA_964526765.1 uncultured Eubacterium sp. | reverse complement strand
TTCATAGTAGAATAAAATGTGATACGCTTCGTCAATAACCTGACTGTGTTGACAATACTCGACAAAAAACGCGATATGCATCGTTTATAATACATATATCCGCGATTTATGAATAGTAGGAGGTTTTATATGGAAAAACTAAATGTCGGAATTGCAGATGATAATGAAAATATGGTTCGGTTGTTATCGGATATTGTCGGGCGGGATGAAGAACTCCATGTAGTTGGCACAGCGAAAGATGGCGAAGAAGCATATGAAATGATAAAAACAAAAGAACCGGATGTAGTTTTACTGGATATTGTAATGCCAAAGCTGGATGGTCTTGGTGTGATTGATAAGGTAAACAGGGACAAGTCCCTGAAAAAGCATCCGAATTTTATTATGGTCAGTGCAATTGGACAGGAGAGAGTGACAGAAGACGCTTTCCGATTGGGCGCGGATTATTATATTATGAAACCATTTGATAAAGATATTATTGTAAGCCGTATAAAGATGGTGAAAAATCATAGCAATAAGAAAACAAATGAGATTCGCAGAGTAAACCCATATGAGACTACGGAAACATTTGAGATGCGTAATCTGGAAAGTGACGTGACTGACATTATACATGAAATCGGTGTTCCTGCTCATATTAAAGGCTACCAATATTTGAGAGAAGCAATCGTAATGTCGGTGAATGACATAGAGATGCTGAATTCCATTACAAAAATTTTATATCCTACCATTGCAAAGAAATATCAGACTACTTCCAGCAGAGTGGAGCGGGCAATTCGACATGCGATAGAAGTAGCCTGGAGCAGAGGAAAGATGGACACGATTGATGAGCTGTTTGGTTATACGATACATAACGGAAAAGGTAAACCGACCAATTCAGAATTTATTGCGCTGATTGCCGATAAGATACGTTTGGAATATCGAATGTAAGAAATTGCTCCGATACGGAAATTTGTCTGGTTTCTGCTGTCGAAATGAGGTATAATGAAACCAGCAAATGTAGTTCGGAGGAAAGATATGAAAAAAATATTATTTGCATCGTCAGAAGCAGTGCCTTTTATTAAGACCGGAGGTTTGGCGGATGTAGCGGGATCGCTGCCCAAATGTTTTCCAAAATCAGAGTATGATGTGCGGGTGATTTTGCCGAAATATTTATGTATGGACAGCAAATATTGTGAGCAGATGGAATTGGCGGCAGAATGTCAGGTTTATTTGAATTGGCGCATTCAGTATGCAGGGGTTTACCAACTTAAAGAAGAAGGAATTACCTTTTATTTTATTGACAATGAATATTATTTTGCCGGCCCGGCGCCTTATGGACAGATTTATCAGGATGCGGAAAAGTTCGGATACTTTTCAAAGGCGGTATTGACTGTCCTTCCTGAAATCGGATTTCAGCCGGATATCATTCATTGTCATGATTGGCAGACAGGGCTTATTCCGGTTTTCCTGGAAGCGCAGTTCAGACAGGACGAATTTTATCGCTATATAAAAACGATTTATACAATTCATAACCTGAAATTTCAGGGACGCTGGTATATTGATGCGATTCGGGATGTTACAGGGTTGGATTCTTCCTATTTTACGATGGACAAGCTGGAAAGCTACGGTAATGCAAATCTGTTGAAGGGCGGTGTCGTCTATGCGGATCATGTAACCACTGTCAGCGAAACCTATGCAAAGGAAATACAGTCCACAGATGGCGGGGAGGGCCTGGATGGACTGATGCGGGCGAAATCCTTCTGTCTGTCGGGTATTGTGAACGGTCTGGATTACGAGGTGTTTAACCCCAAGACAGATCCGGTGATTGCCCGGAAATTCGAGGGAGATATTGTTTCCTATAAGAAAAATAATAAATTGGATTTACAGAGAGAAGCGGGATTGAATGAGCAGGAAGATGCATTTCTGATTGGTATAGTTTCCCGTCTGACCGATCAGAAAGGTTTTGATCTGGTCAACTATATTTTAGATGAAATTTTAGCGGACAGCCGTATTCAGATTGTAGTGCTCGGCACCGGTGAGCAAAGATATGAAGATATGTTCCGGTATTTTGCGGGAAAGTATTCAGGACGTGTGTCAGCAAATATTTACTATTCGGAGGAATTTGCACATAAAATCTATGCATCCTGCGATGCATTTCTGATGCCGTCGCTGTTTGAACCATGTGGATTGAGTCAGTTGATGAGTCTGCGTTACGGGACGGTTCCTATGGTGCGTGAGACAGGCGGTCTGAAGGATACGGTTGAAGCATATAATGAGTTTGAGCACACCGGGACCGGTTTCAGCTTCCATAATTATAATGCCCATGAAATGCTGTATATGATCCGTTATGCCTGCAAGATTTATTATCAATATCCGGAAGAGTGGATCGATATTGTGAAAAGAGGTATGGAGCAGGATTATTCCTGGAATGCGTCATCGGGAAAATATGCGCAGCTTTATGATGCGCTGTGTATTCGGATTGAAGAACAGAAAGAGGAAGACCGAATCCGTCAGGAAGAATTAAAACGCCAGGAACAAAAGCGTTTGGAGGAGGAATTGTTAGTAAGAATCCGCCTTGAAGAATTAAGAGCAGCGGAAGAAAAAGCCGCAAAAGAGGCAGCCGAGAAAGCTGCAAAAGAGGCGGAAGAAAAAGCCGCAAAGGAAGAAGCGGAGAAAGCTGCA
>CAZGMH010000148.1:0-2330 GCA_964526765.1 uncultured Eubacterium sp. | reverse complement strand
GAGAAAGCTGCACAGAAAGCAGTTCCAAAGAAAATTGCGGAGAAGAAATCTGTAGAGAAGAAAACCGCGGAAAAAAAGCCTGCACAGACGGGAACAACATCGAAGAAATCTCCGTCTGCAAAAAAAGCATCTGAAAAAAAGGCAGAGGTATAATGTACTTTTAATCATAGTAATACCGCATATGTATCCCCATATTCCTGTTTTTAAATTCGAATATGGGGATATTATTATACAGGAAATCTGCCGGAATTACATTGTGATTTTGTTTGTTTTTCGAGAATAGTAATAGGCGTGGTCAGAAAGAATTTCTTCCTCAAGCAGTTGTGAATGATTGACTTCCTGCACCATTTTTGAGAGCTCCTGATGGCAATTTTGTTCCATGGCAGGGATTAAAATGACTTCGTGAATACTGCTGGGCAAAATGTAAAAATCCGTTTCAGTCTGAGCCGCATATTTTTTCAGCAAATCTTCATATAAAATGCAGACAGCCCCGTAAAGATTCATTTGATTGCTCAGGACGAACATGGGATAGATATCCTCATCTTGCGGAATGGAGGAAAACAGCATATGTTTTTCGGAAAGTTCCTGCAATACGTCATTCATGTTGTTTAGTTTGGCAGGAAGCATTTTTTGCGTATTTTTTTTGGCAATCCTGAACAATTCTTCGAGTGTAATATTCCAGTAATCCAAATGTGGGCGGTGAATCAGGATCGTGGCATTTCCAACCTGGTTATCCATAGAAATCAGGCAATAAAATACAATAGCTAAATCCAGAAAACGGATATGGGGAATATCCTGTAACAGTATTTTATTGCGTTCATAGTTAATCAGCTTGAACATGATTTTGGATTTGGTATTTTCAAATTGTGTAAAAAAACGGACATCGATACTCTGAGAAGGCTTATTTTGCCGGTAGTTCTTCAGAATTGTTTCATAAACCCGTTGGAAGGATGCGCCCTTTTCATAAGAATCATAGTAGTAGTTCAGATATAGTGTAGGTGAAATATTACAATGATTTTCCATGATAACGAGACCGTCCAGGCTTAATCCGTTATTTTTATAGACTGTCTGAATAGTGATTTTTTTGGGGTCTGGAATATCATATTCCAGCCGCTCAATGACAACTTGTTTAAATGTTTCGTATTCCATAATTCATATTGATAGGAACGGAGATATAAAAGAATAGGCAGATGACTAAGACAAACAAAGAATAACATAAATAATAGTGTCATACAAGATGGAAATATAGACAAAAAGAAAGGGTATTTGTTTAGTTATTATTTTAAATGTAATGTATGGATATACAGGATCTGCATTTGGCTTGGGAAATAACATGGTTGAAATATAAAAAGGAAATTATAAAAAATATCATTGCATTGTTCAAATGAATGTGATATAGTCACTTCAGGCAAGTAAGTATCTAAGATATCTATGTTCATATCTTTTATCATTATCTTTTTATTCTTGCTTAACAGTTCAATTATTAATCGTTCAATTATTCAATTATAAAAGGCAGGAATGATACTATAAATACTGTGTGCATTTGTCATTCCTGAAAAAAGGAGGAGTGAAATGCAAAAGGACATTGCAGAGAAAAGATTGGAATCCTATCCGGATGTGGCGGCAGATATTATCAATGGGATTCTTTATGAGGGGGAAACTGTAGTCCGGGAAGAAGATTTGGAACAGGTTAATTCCGTCTCCCATACCAGTGATGCTGAAGGAAAGTGGCATGAGTGGAGGAGGGATTTGATGTTCCTGGATAAATCACAGGAATGCCGTTATGTTTTCTATGGAATTGAGAATCAAACCGGTATTGACAATACGATGCCGCTTCGGATAGTTGGGAATGATTTTTCCAATTACCAGAAGCAGGTAGAGAAATATATGGACCAGAATAAAAGGGATGGAAATCCGGCATATGCAAAGAGGATTCATGCTGACCAGAAATTAATCCCAACTATAACAGTTGTATTATTTTATGGAGAAAAATGGAGCGGTCCCAAAAGCCTGTTTGAGATGCTTGATTTGAATGGAAGGGAGGATATAGAACCCTTTTTGTTAAATTATCAATTAAATTTAATCGAACTTGGAAAGGATAAGGAATTTTATAAAAAATTTCGCTCAGATTTCCGGTTAATTGTGCAGTATCTTTCTGTTCGGAATGACAAAAAGGAATTGCAGAAATTCCGAAAAGACGATGGGTATAAAATCCGGCATGTAAAAGAATTTCTGGATGTTATGAGTGCGATTTCAAGTGATAGGAGATACAAAGAAGTGAAAGAAAATGTAGTAACAAGAGATGAAAAGGAGGAAATATCAATGTGTTT
>CAZGMH010000147.1:3098-5097 GCA_964526765.1 uncultured Eubacterium sp. | reverse complement strand
CTGCTTTTCAAAAAGTTCGACAACTAAGAATTTTGTTGCATTTTGTACAACAGTTCCGGCTGCTGCAATACTTTATATGATACCCCTACAATTCCAGCAGCCAGAATGTTGTCCGGTTTTCTGTGGAGTCCTCAATATTCTCGGCAATCAAATCCAGATTCCAGGAAACTCCTGCATTAATACTGCAAATAACCGCCGTCGTTTCCGGAAGTTCTCCCTTTGCCAGCCATTCCGCGCCAATCGCGGTATCCTCGATAGATTTCTCCCTCAATGCCGGAAAATTATAGGCTCTGGTTTTATCTGTCTGGCGCAGCGCCTGCGGATGGGATGCCACTTCTTTTAAATTCTGTAACGCTACTCCCTTCTTTTTAAATAAACAATGGTGAATCGGCAATATGTATTCTTCCAGTTTTTTGTATTGTACTCCATCAAATGCCGTTACAAATTCAGTTACCGGACCGGCGGTAGAATTTTCCACGCCAAGCACTCCATAAGAAATGCTGCCCTCCTGTAAAGCTTCCAGAATATTTTTCGCGCACACAAGCGGCACCAATTCTGCATCCGTAAGTCCCGCCTGCTCCAACAGTCTATCAGCGGCAATTTCCGAAAAGCTTCCCGGAATGCCCATATAACCAACTTTATCCATTTCATTACTCCTCTTTTACTTGCTCCGTGACAGAGAATGAAACAATATTTCCTTCTCCCTGCCCATACGAATATTATATATTTTTTTCATAAAAAATCCAGTATAATCTATGAATTATGATTGTTATTGCTCCAAAATTATTGTAAGATGGATAAAAAGTTTACATATCTTACAATCTCCACCTGAAAACGGATGATTGTATTTACGTTTGGAGGATAAATCAATGGAATTTAACAGACAGATCAGTAATGTGGAGCCTTCAAAGTCTGTCACGTTACTGGCAAAGACAAAAAAACTGAAGAAAGCTGATCCTGAAATCATCAATCTGACCGGCGGTGAACCGGATTTCCCGACTCCAAAGCCCATTTGCGATGAAATCAACCGTCAGCTCGCTGCCGGAAACACCCATTACTCCGACAGCAAGGGAAACGAAGATCTGCGTATCCGCATTGCCCAAAAATTGAACGAAGAAAATAACGCGCCTTATAAACCGGAGAATATTTTAATCACTCCGGGGGCAAAATATGCTGTGTACCTTACAATCCGGGCGCTGATTAATCCGGGAGATGAAGCGATCTGGCTGGCGCCGGGCTGGGTATCCTACCCTTCCATCATCGAGGCAAGCGGCGGACATCCGGTTGCCGTTCATTTAAAATATGAAGAAGATTACCGGATTACGCCCGATGCTCTGGAAGCAGCCGTTTCCGAAAAAACCAGGCTCCTCATCATCAATTATCCGAACAATCCTACCGGGAAAATTCTTACCCAGGCAGATATTGACGCAATCAGTACATTTCTGCGCAGACATCCGAATGTTTATGTGCTGTCAGACGAAATTTATGAAAAAGTAGTATATGACAACAATAAAATTATCAGCATGGCTTCTTTTCCGGAATTTTTTGAGCGGATTGTTGTCATCAACGGATTTTCCAAGTGCAGCGCCATGACCGGCTGGAGAATCGGCTATCTTGCCTGCAATCCGCAGCTTTATACCGTCGTGTTAAAGCTGTTCCAGCACTCCATGAGCTGCACCAGCGGATTTTTGCAGAAAGGCGCCCTGGCAGCCTTAGACTGCACGGAGGATACGGAAAGAATGCGTCAGGCATACGAACGCAGAAGAAATCTTCTTCTGGAAGGGATGAAAGACATCCCCGGCGTGGAATTCCGTGCTCCTGCCGGAGCTTTCTATGCCTGGTTAAAATTTGACACGGATAAGAACAGTGAAGAATTGTGCAATGACCTTCTGGAATGCGCTAAAATTGCCGGCGTCCCGGGTATCGCTTACGGCGAAGAAGATCATGTATGTATCCGTTTTTCCTTCGCTGCATCCGATGATGACTTAAAACAGATGCT
>CAZGMH010000147.1:0-2998 GCA_964526765.1 uncultured Eubacterium sp. | reverse complement strand
CGAAATATGCAGCCAGACCCAGTTTATTCCGAACTATGCTCCAATCCCGCTCAATCCTGAAATGTGCGCAGCGCTTCAATTGTTTTTGCAATCAGTTCATCCAGCGTCCATCCCAACATATCCGCTCCCCGCTGAATCACTTCTCTCGAACATCCCGCGGCAAAGTTTTTGCTTTTATACTTTTTCTTTACAGATTTTACTTCCAGGTCCTGAACACTTTTTGACGGTCTCATAATAACAACTGCACCGATCAATCCTGTCAGCTCATCTACCGCATACAGCGCTTTCTCCATCACATGTTCCGGCTGAATATCCACGGTAATCGCATACCCATGACTGGCAGTTGCATGAATGATCCTGTCATCCACTCCCCGCTCCTTCATAATTTCCTGCGACTTGATACAGTGCTGATCCGGAAATTGTTCAAAATCCAAATCGTGAAGCAGCCCAACAATGCCCCAAAATTCTTCTTCCTCTCCGTATCCCAGTTCCCGTGCAAAATAGCGCATCGTATTTTCCACAATCACCGCATGTTCCAAATGAAATTCTTCCTGATTAAACTCCGTCAGCAGATTCCAGGCTTCTTCTCTTGTCATCTCAGTTCTCTCCTATCGTTTCAACATTCCCTGATGTTCTTCCATATTTCCGCTGGGTACGGCATTGCTGTATCCCATTTTTTTCAACGCTCTGGCTGCTTTCTTGGGATTGTTATTAAAATCACCCAGTACATAAATCGTTGTGTCGGCAGAACGTATTCTCGTTTTCACCTGTTCCAGTTTATCCATCGGCACATTAACCGCTCCTCCAACATGCCCCCGTTTATAGTCTTCTTTGCTTCTGATATCAAGCAGCACGGCATTCTTCTCCGTACGCGCTTTATTAATTCCCTCGTTTACCGTCAACATATTATGATTCTTAAAAATGTGCATCCTCTGACCCCGCTCTTTCTTCTTTATCGGATTTTTCTTTTTATTTTATAACATTTTTGCCATATGCTCAATACTCCCTTTTCTTCTTATCTGTCATCTATAGTTCCTCTTCTTCTTAATTTGCCGTCTGAAAAATGACATTGATTCGGATAGCAAAAGCGATATGTTCTGCCTGTTTCAGAATCCATATCGCTTTTAAGCAGGTTTATTTTATTGTACGGACATTTCTCTATTCGTGACAATGTGCGCAATCCACTCCGCGGAATTTCTCTGCGTCATACTCAATTCCATTCTTATCATAGTAATCCTTGACCGCAGCTTTCACTGCTTCTTCCGCCAGTACCGAACAATGGATTTTTGCAGGCGGAAGTCCGTCGAGGGCTTCCACAACCGCACGATTGGAGAGCTCCAACGCCTCATCAATTTTTCTTCCTTTAATCATTTCCGTTGCCATAGAACTTGTTGCGATAGCGGACCCACAGCCAAATGTATTGAATTTGACATCTGTAATCGTCTGATCCTCATCTACTTTGATATACATTTTCATGATATCGCCGCATTTTGCATTGCCTACTTCGCCAACACCGTCTGCATCTTCCATTTTTCCTACATTTCTCGGATTTTGAAAATGATCCATTACTTTTTCACTATATAACATGTTTTTTCACTCCTTTTTCCAAATCTTCCCAAACCGGGGACATATTTCTAAGGTAAGTTACAATCTTCGGCAGTTCTTCTATTACATAATCTGCCTCTTCTTTTGTATTATATTCGGACAATGTCAGTCTGAGCGAACCGTGCGCCACCTCATGAGGCAGTCCGATTGCCAAAAGCACATGGGAAGGGTCCAGGGAGCCGGATGTGCAGGCTGAACCGGAGGACGCCGCAATTCCTTTCATATCCAGCATCAGAAGCAAAGACTCTCCCTCGATTCCTTCAAAACAGAAATTGAGATTACCCGGAAGCCGTTTTTGGCGGTCACCGTTCAATTTCGTATGAGGAATCTTAAGCAATTCATCTATCAAATGATCTCTCAATTCACTGACATATTTTTCATTTTCCTCTCTTCTGGACAAAACGTCCTTCAATGCCGCTGCCATGCCGACAATCGCCGGAATGTTCTCTGTGCCGGCGCGTTTGCCCCGCTCCTGGGCGCCGCCCTCGATAATATTGGTAAGAAGGATTCCTTTGCGCGCATACAACGCCCCAACACCCTTTGGCCCGTGGAATTTGTGTGCGGACAGGGAAAGCATGTCGATATTCTGTTCCTTTACGTCAATTGCGAGATGACCTACAGCCTGTACCGCATCCGTGTGGAAAAATACGCCTTTTTCCTTGCAGATTGCGCCAATCTCAGAAATTGGCTGAATGCTTCCAATCTCATTATTTGCATACATCACCGTTACCAGGCATGTATCCGGGCGGATGGCTGCTTCCAGCTCATCCAGATGCACCATACCGTTCTCATGCACGTCCAGATATGTTACCTCATACCCCTCTTTTTCCATTTTCTGAAGGGTGTGAAGCACTGCATGATGCTCAAACGCCGTAGACACGATATGTTTTTTGTTCCTCTTTGCGCCCCATTTTGCCGCGGTAACAATCGCCTGATTATCACTCTCGCTTCCGCCGGAAGTGAAATAAATTTCATTTGGCTGTGCGCCCAGACAAGCCGCAATATCTGCCCTCGCCTGCTCCAGTTTTTCTTTCGACAACTGACCCGGCGTATGCAGACTGGAAGCATTTGCATAGGTTTCTTCCAGACATGGGATCATTGCGTCCAATGCCGCCTTGCTCATTTGGGTCGTTGCCGCATTATCAAAATATACGTTCATCGTTATCTCTCTTTTCTATATTTATATTTCTTATCAGCATAATTTTTTGCTAGGTGTAATATATCATAGTAATCCCTCTATGTCAATAGGAATTTGGGTGAATTTATTCATTGCTATCAAAGAAAAAGAAGAATCGTGATTGGGAACGATAATCTGATAGGCAGAATTGATATTCGCACAAGAAAAACGGAGATGGTGCATAAAAGCATTATCTCCGTTTTCATCATTATTTCA
>CAZGMH010000146.1:0-5101 GCA_964526765.1 uncultured Eubacterium sp. | reverse complement strand
ATTTCTTTGTAATATATCCCTGTGCTTTCAATAACTCCGCACAAAGCACTGCTCCGCCTGCCGCACCGCGGATCGTATTGTGGGACAGTCCCACGAACTTCCAATCGTAAACGGTATCCTCACGGAGACGTCCAATGCTGACGCCCATACCATTCTCATAATCCACGTCGAGCTGAACCTGCGGGCGGTTATCTTCTTCCATATAACGGATGAACTGCTTCGGCGCGCTCGGAAGGTTCAATTCCTGCGGGATACCACTGAAATTAACAAGTTTCTCGATTAACTGCTCTTTTGTCGGATTTTTGCGGAATTTTACAAATACCGCTGCCGTATGTCCGTTTAACACCGGGACACGGATACACTGACATGTGATAACCGGTGAAACGGCGGGTACAATGACCCCTTTCTCATCATCGATCTCACCCCAGAGACGAAGCGGTTCTTTCTCAGATTTTTCTTCTTCTCCTCCGATATATGGAATGATATTCTCTATCATCTCCGGCCAGTCCTTAAATGTCTTACCCGCGCCGGAGATTGCCTGATAAGTAGTTGCGACAACCTCATACGGTTCGAACTCTTTCCATGCTGTCAGAACCGGAGCGTAAGACTGAATGGAGCAATTCGGTTTTACTGCTACAAAACCGCGGGTTGTGCCGAGACGCTCTTTCTGATATTTAATGACTTCCATATGCTGCGGATTGATTTCCGGCACAACCATCGGAACGTCCGGCGTCCAGCGATGCGCGCTGTTGTTCGATACAACCGGTGTCTCTGTTTTTGCATATGCCTCCTCAATCGCCTTGATCTCGTCTTTGGACATATCAACCGCACTGAATACAAAGTCAACTTCTGCGGCTACTTTCTCCACTTCATTGACATTCATAACTACGATATCTTTCACTGCCTCCGGCATCGGCGTGGTCATTTTCCAACGGTTGCCGATGGCATCTTCATAACGTTTTCCGGCTGAACGGGAACTTGCCGCAATTGTTGTGACCTCAAACCACGGATGATTCTCCAGCAGGGAGATAAATCTCTGGCCAACCATTCCGGTTCCGCCTAAAATTCCAACTCTTAATTTCTCACTCATTTTCATATCCTCCATAAACTATCCTGTCTGGTATATACATTGCGCATCTTTTGTCCGCTTGTCGCGGACATTTGTCGCTCTGTTAGCTATATTATAGCAAATCCCCAAAAATTGCAACCCCAAAACAACAATTTTTTTACCAACTTCGTGCTTATTTTACAGGATTTTGTTCTTTTCCCTCCATATTCGGAAAAAGATTTGCATCTTCCAGCCAATCGTGCGCCAAATATTCTTTTTCCAGCGCAATGACCTCTTCCATTGCCTCTTTTCCCGGAGCGCCGATAGTCAAACGCTTATTGACACAGGTTTCCATGGAAATTGCCTCATAGATATCCTCCTCAAAAACCGGGCTGATTGATTTCAGTTCTTCCAGGGACATATCGTCAATGGCAATATTTTTCTCTATGCAATACAGTACAATCCGACCGACAATACCGTGGGCATCCCGGAACGGCACTCCATGATTCACAAGATAATCTGCCGCATCCGTAGCGTTTGTAAAACCGTGGCGCGCGCTCCTGCTCATAATATCTTTATTGAATTTCATGGTGGAAATCATTCCGGTAAACAGCGCCAGACATCCCTTTACCGTATCAATGGCGTCAAAGGTCAGTTCCTTATCCTCCTGCATGTCTTTATTATAGGCAAGGGGTATTCCTTTCATCGTAGTCAAAATGGATATCAGAGCGCCATAAACACGCCCTGTTTTTCCCCTTACAAGCTCTGCGATATCAGGATTTTTTTTCTGGGGCATAATACTGCTTCCGGTACTGTAGGCGTCATCAATCTCCACAAACTGATATTCATTGGAATTCCAGATAATGATTTCCTCACAAAAACGGCTCAGATGCATCATGATCGTGGACAATGCCGATAAAAATTCGATGACGTAATCCCGATCAGACACGGAATCCATGCTGTTTAAAGTTGGGCCGTCAAATCCCAGTAAATCAGCGGTATAATCCCTATCCAACGGATAGGTCGTTCCTGCCAGCGCCCCCGCCCCCAGCGGACAATAGTTCATACGCTCATAAATATCATGCATTCGTCCGCGGTCACGCTTAAACATTTCAAAATATGCTCCCATGTGATGTGCCAGCGTAATCGGCTGGGCTTTCTGTAAATGGGTAAATCCCGGCATAATTGTCTTTGTGTTTTCTTCCATGATTTTCAGCAATTCCTGCAGCAGATCACGAAGAAGTTCATCTGTGTAGAGTACCTCCAGCCGTGTATAGAGACGCATGTCTAACGCAACCTGGTCATTTCTGCTCCGCCCCGTATGTAATTTCTTCCCGGTATCACCGAGACGGTCAATAAGATTTGCCTCCACAAAGCTGTGAATATCCTCGTATTCATCTGTAATCGCTAATCTTCCTTCTTCCACATCTTTGCATATCTCATCCAGAGTCCTTACGATATCCTGCATCTCCTGTTTGGTCAAAATGCCCTGTTTACCCAGCATACAGACATGGGCGATGCTGCCCTGGATATCCTGTTTGTAAAATTTCTGATCGAATGAAATGGACGCATTAAAGTTGTAAACGAGTTTATCCGTTTCTTTTGTAAAACGCCCTCCCCATAATTGAGCCATATTCTGCCTCCTGTTTATATTGAAATTTTCTTTTGTACTTTGTTAACTGATTTCTGACGTTCCCGCTCCTGCTTCGAATAAATACAGCCGCAATAATCCTGCCGGTATAATCCGTAAATACCGGAAAGCTCCACGGAACGCTTATATCCGTTTTTCTTCTTAAAATCAGAATTCAAATACGCAGTTCCCTCATATGCCTCTGCCATCCGCTCTCCGATTTCATTTAATTTTTCCGCATTTTTTAACGGGCTGATCGTAAGAGTCGTTGTAAAGAAATCAAATTTTTCTCTCTGAGCCTGCTCCGCCGTTTTTGCCAGGCGCAGTTCAAAACATTTCTCACATCGCGCTCCGCCCTCCGGAATGCGCTCCATTCCCCTGACAGCTTCCAAAAAGCGCTCCGGCTCATATGCTCCTTCCACAAACCGGACCTTATGCTTTGTGGGAAGCTGTGAGATCAGGCGTTTCTGTTCTTCCACCCTCTTGCGGTATTCCTCCGGCTGTGTAATGTTCGGGTTATAGTAAAATACGGTAATCTCAAAATATTCCGACAAATATTCCAGCACATAGCTGCTGCATGGCGCACAACAGCTATGAATCAGCAGACGCGGAACGATACCGTCTTTTACAAATTCTTCTATTTTTTTATCCAGTTCTTTTTGAAATTGTCGTTTCATAGCTTATTTATTTTATACGATTCGTCAGATTTTTACAATAGCAACAATTACTTTCTTTTCATACAATATAATTATAGTAAAGAAAGGAGGCTTTACATGCGTCCCTTATTTGAGATCCGCCATGTCAACTATGCCTACCATACAATGCAGGGCGAAACCCCTGCTTTATCAGATATTACCTTTAATGTCAGCGCCGGAGAATTTGTTGCCGTCGTCGGTCCAAGCGGATGCGGAAAATCTACGCTTTTAAACCTGCTCTCGGGAATGCTCACGCCGGAATCAGGCTCCCTTCTGCTGAACGGGGAACCGCTTGGCGCAAAAAACAGGCGTCAGATTGGCTACATGCTTCAACAGGATCATCTGCTGGAATGGAGAAGTATTATGAAAAATATTCTGCTGGGTCTGGAAATCCGTCACGAGCTGACAGAAGAATCGAAAAACTATGCAAAAGAGCTGTTGGAACAATATGGTCTCAGAAAATTTGCCGATGCAAAGCCCAGCCAGCTCTCCGGCGGCATGCGCCAGCGGGCAGCCCTGGTCAGAACGCTCATCCTGAAACCAGACTTGCTTCTTTTAGATGAGCCTTTCTCCGCTCTGGACTATCAGACAAGGCTCACTGTCGGAAACGATATCGGAAGTATTATACGAAAAGAAAAAAAGACTGCGATTCTTGTCACACATGATCTGTCGGAGGCTGTGAGCCTTGGAGACCGCATTGTCATTTTAAGCAAACGCCCCGGAACCGTCCGGCGCATTGTACCGATTGAGATGCCTGGGGAATTAACTCCGATGGACCGCAGAAACCACGACACCTTCAAAACGTATTTTAATTTAATTTGGAAGGAGCTGAATCATGAAACAAACTCTGACCAGTCAGGAAACCTTCCTGCATAAACAGTTCGTTCACAAACGCCTGATACGATTTTTTCGAATCCTGATTTTTGCAGCCTTTATCAGCATTTGGGAAATATCCGCCGACCTTGGCTGGATTGACGGCTTTATTTTCAGCAGCCCGTCACGGCTCATCATCTGTTTTAAGAACATGGTATTGGACGGAACTATCTGGCAGCATATCAGCATTACACTGCTGGAAACAATTGTCAGTTTCGCACTGGTTGTCATTTTTACTATTCTGGTCACGATACTGCTTTGGGCAAAAAAATCCGTGTCAGAAACATGCGAGCCATATATGGTTATATTGAACAGCCTGCCCAAATCCGCTCTTGCCCCGCTGCTCATTGTATGGCTCGGTGCAAACTACAGAACCATCATCGTAACCGGCATGTCCGTCGCTATCTTTGGCTCCATCCTGAGTCTCTATCAGGGATTTATGAATGTGGATTCGGATAAAATCAAGCTCATTGAAACTCTGGGCGGCAATCGAAGGGATGTCCTCACCAAAGTCGTTCTGCCCTCCAATATTCCGAATCTTCTGTCGATTATGAAGGTCGATATCGGCCTGTGTCTTGTGGGCGTCATCATCGGGGAGTTTATCTCCTCCAGACGGGGGCTTGGATATATGATCATATACGGAAGCCAGATCTTTAAACTGGACTGGATCATCCTCGGCATTGTCATATTGTGCATTATCGCAATGGGGCTGTATCAGGCGATCGTATTTCTGGAAAAATGGTATTTAAAAAAATCATAATGTATGCAATATGCATTCATTACAACTCCCGCTTCATGTTCAGACGTCTGAAGCGGGAGCTGTTTTTATTTATGATGTTCCTCCGGTCTCTCCTG
>CAZGMH010000145.1:0-5104 GCA_964526765.1 uncultured Eubacterium sp. | reverse complement strand
TTTTTTTGTGTCCTGTTATTTTCTGATTACTATTTACAGCCATCCACGCCTCATTCACAAAACTCGCTGCTACGCAGCTTCTGCACCCCGCTTTGCGGTGTGCGTTTTGCTCATGTGGGTGGAGTTCCTGCTTCGCAGTCAGATTTGGATCAGATGAACAGCTTCTTATGTGCAAGCACAACGAATCTGTGCATCTGTCCAAATCGGCTGTAAATAGTAACATTTTCTGAAACAGCTTTTTTTATGTTCTATTATTTCCCGGAAAACATATATTGGATTAAGGTCCGAAACGGGATCGGCCAGGGAGGTTTGTGATGGAGCAGATTGTGCGTTTGTTTCCCGTACATTTGCGGGAGGCTGTACAAAGGAGCGGCGTTTTTGCAAAGAGCCTTGAGGAAATCCGCGTCCGGGTAAATGAGCCTGTTATGTTTTGCACGGGGGAAGGCGAATTTTTTTTAAGGGGAAATCAGCTTGTGAGACAGTTGGACAATCAGTGCTGCCGGATGACGCCGGAAGAAGTACGCCAGATGAGCGTATTTATGTCAGAATATTCGCTGTATGCTTATGAGGAGGAGATACGAAAAGGGTTTCTGACGGTGGAGGGCGGGCACAGAATCGGCGTGTGCGGACAAGTTTCCTGCGAGGGGGAGAAGATCAGGCGCATCCATCCGATTTCTTATCTGAATATCCGTATCGCGCGGGAGAGGAAAGGGTGCGCGGAACGTATTTTCCCATATCTGTTAAGCGGCGGACTGTTCTTAAATACATTGATTTTGTCCGCTCCGGGCGTTGGAAAGACAACGTTGCTGCGGGATGTGGTACGGATACTATCAGATGGGAATGAGTTGTGCCCCGGGCGCAAAGTCGGGCTTGTGGACGAGCGTTCTGAAATTGCCGGCAGCCTGCGGGGCGTGCCCCGGAATGATGTGGGGATGCGCACGGACGTCCTGGATGGATGTCCGAAGACGGAGGGGATGATGCTTCTGGTCCGTTCTATGGCGCCGGAGGCGCTTGCGGTGGACGAAATCGGGGGAGAGGAGGATATGCGCGCCCTGCGGTATGCAATGCGCTGCGGCTGTCAGATTGCGGCAACGATCCACAGCAGGGATTTGAAGGAATTATTTGCAAAACCCAAATGGGATAGCTATCGCCGGGAGAGATTGTTTGAGCGTTATATCGTTTTGGAAGCAGAACGGGAAAAACGCACGATCCGGGTGTTTTCCGGGGAATTGGAGCAGCTATGCTGAAGATGATCGGCGCCGCGCTTGTTTTGCTTGCATGCGCCGGATATGCGGGAGGACTTTCAGGGCAGATCAGGCGTCACAGGGACGTTTTGAGGTCCTGCGTGGAATTGACCGATCTGCTGGCGGGGGAAATCCGTTATGACCGGGCGCCGATTGCCGAGGCGCTGCGCCGGATTTGCCAGAAAACGGACCGTGAGCTTTCCTTTGTTCTGGAAACAATCTCAGACGGGCTGAAAACCGGGGATTATGCAAAACTGGAGGACTTGTGGGACAGAAGCTTTGAAGATGCCGGGAAGCGGCTTTTTCTGACGGAGGAGGAGTTGGCGGAGGTCCAGGATATCGGAAAAAACCTGGGATTTCTGGATACGCAGGCACAGATGGACCATTTGGCGGGATGCCGGGAAAAACTTAAGAACAGTCTTGATAAAATACAGCGGGAATTGGATGAAAAAATGCGCCTGTACCGATATTTAAGTCTGGCGGCGGGAATCTTTGTCATTCTGATTCTGGTTTAAGGGGGGAAATGTGTGGATGTAAATCTGTTATTTAAAATAGCGGCGGCGGGAATCTTTGTCATTCTGGTTCCGGTTTAAGGGGGAAAATGTGTGGATGTAAATCTGTTATTTAAAATAGCGGCGGTAGGGATTTTGGTCACGGTTATCGGACAGGTATTAAAGCACAGCGGGCGGGAGGAACATGCGTTTCTGACAAGTCTTGCCGGATTAATCATCGTGCTTTTCTGGATCGTACCCTATATCTATAATTTGTTTGAAAAAATCCGGGATTTGTTTTCCCTGTAAAAAGGAGCGGCGGCTGTGGATATCGTAAAAATCGCAATGATCGGCATTGGCGGAGTCATTCTGGCATTGCTTCTGAAACAGCAGAAAAGTGAATATGCGCTATATATCAGCCTGACGGCGGCAATTTTAATTCTTGTATTTTCCGTCAACCGTCTGCAGATTGTTATGGAGACAATACAGAAAATCGAGTCTTATACCCGGATAGAGGGGAGCTTCGTAAAAATCCTGATCAAAATGATCGGCATCACCTATGTGGCGGAGTTTGCCTCCGGAATTTGTAAGGATGCGGGATTCGCGGCGGTGGGAAGCCAGATTGAGATGTTCGGAAAGTTTTCCATTATGGCAGTCAGCGTACCCGTGCTGCTGGCGCTGATTGAGACGATTGAGGGATTTATCGGGACATGAAAAAGGGAAGAATCAGAATTATTGTGGGAATTTTATTTGTTATCGTAATTTGGGGCATGGGAAGCAGGCAGGCCTCGGCTGCGCAGGAAACGGCAGGCGTCGTTGATGAAGATCTGCTTTCTGAGATTCCCCTGTCGGAAATTGACGAGGCGCTGAAGGCGGGGCAGGATACGGGAGATATTTCTTTTTCAGACATATTCCGACAACTGTCAGAGTCAGATCGGGAGGTGGATAAGAAAGAGTGGACAATGAAATTGCTGCGCCTGGCGTTTGAGGATCTGTCGGAGTGCAAAAGCATTTTTATCCAGATCCTTCTGGTCACGGCAGCCTTTGCATTTTTACATAATTTTATCAATGTTTTTGAAAACAGCCAGATTTCAAAGACCGGATTTTATCTTTATTTTCTTGTTTTGATGGTTCTGCTGATGAGGTCATATCTGCTGATCCATGATCTTCTGGACAGGATACTGGGACAGGCGGTGGAATTTATGGACGCCCTGCTTCCGGCATTCTGCATGGCGATGGTGTTTTCCTCCCAGCAGGCGACGGCGGCGGCTTTTTATCAGTTGTCCCTGATCGTAATTTATCTGGTGGAACGGATCTTGCTGTACCTGATCGTCCCGGGGATCCATATTTACGTCGTACTGCAAATGCTGAATTTTATGACGGACGGGAGGCTGATTTCCAGAATGACAACCCTGCTGAAATCTATGATCACATGGGGGATGAGGGCGCTGCTGGCGGGAGTTACCGGAATGAATATCATAGAGAATATGATTGCCCCGTCTGTCGATAATCTGAAAAAAATGTCGGTGACGAAAACGATCAGCATGATACCGGGACTTGGCAATACGGCGGAGGCGGTCGGAAATATATTTCTGGGTTCTGCCGTGGTGATAAAAAACGGAATCGGCGCGGCAGCCCTGGTTGTACTTTTGTGTATCTGCATCGGTCCTTTTGTGAAAATGCTGATATTTACATTTTTGTATAAGGCGGCGGGAGCAGTTGTACAGCCCTTTGCGGATAAGCGCATCTGCGGGTGTATCGACAGCGTGGGGGAGGGGGCGTCTCTTTTGCTCCGGGCGCTGGTGACCGGAATGCTGCTTTTTATGATTACCGTTGCGGTTGTCGTGACAGCCACGGGATGAATGAGAAACGGAGGCAAAAAGTTTGGCAGGTATTTTTGAATGGATCAAACGAATGATTTATCTTACGGTTTTTCTGACATTATTGCTGCAGATCCTGCCTGCGGGAAGCTACCGGAAGTATGTCAGATTTTTTGCGGGTCTGGTATTTGTCATTACCATTCTGAATCCCCTGATGGGGTTCCTGCGGCAGGAAAACTGGGAGGAAAATCTGTTAAGCGGTCTTTTGATGAATGAAAATGTGCGGATCGGGGAGCTGGATTTTTCTTATATGGAGGAAAAGCAGAAAGAGTATTATAAAAAAAGCGTGGATACGGCGGTCCGTGAGGCGGCGGCTCAGGCGGCCGCCGATGTGGGTGTGGAAATTGTGGATGTAGAGGTGGAGAGCTCGGATGAAAACGGGGCGCTGAAGAGCGTAACGGTCTGGACAGACACATCGAGTGAGATTCTTCTCAGGGATATCAAAGAGCGGCTGGCGGAAATGTTTTCATTGGAAAGCAGCCAGGTGGAGGCGCTGGAAGGATGATGCATATGCAGGAATTTTTCAAAGAGAAGAAATGGAAAAAAATACGGAAGGATCAATGGCTGATCGTGCTTCTGGCAGGAATTTTGCTTCTGGTGATAGCTGTTCCTGCCGACTGCGGCGCGGCTTCCGCCAACAGCAGTTCAGGCGCCGTTGGGAATGATGCGGAGGATATGTCATCGGGCAGCGGTGGGAATGATACGGAGGACATGTCATCGGGCAGCGTTGGGAATGATGCGGAGGACATATATTCGGGCAGTTATGCGGAGACGTTGGAAAACCGTCTGGAACAGGCGCTTTCGCGCATGGAGGGAGTCGGACAGGTGCAGGTGATGATCACTCTGAAGGATGACGGGGAATCCGTCGTGGAAAAGGACGTCAGCACGACCGGGGATACACAGACGGATACGGATGGGGAGAGCAGTACGACAGATCAGACGAGGAGCGAGAGGAGTGAGGAAACCGTATACAGCCCGCAGTCCGGCGACGGGGAACCTTTTGTGAGCAAACAGATATCCCCGGAAATAGAAGGAATCCTCGTTGTTGCGGAAGGCGGAGGCGATACAGAAACAGTAAAAAATATTTCTGAGGCAGCGGAGGCATTATTTGGCCTGGAAGCTCATAAAATTAAGGTAGTTAAAATGAATTTACAGGAGGGGTCCAATTGAAAAAAGTATTTCGTAAAAACCAGGTTATTATTACTGCCCTGGCATTGATGATCGCAGTGGCAGGCTATGTCAGCTATACGCAGACAAACTCCGTGGAAGAGGAGGCGCTGAAAACGTCGTCCGACCCGGCGGCGGATACATATGAAATTTCCGATGAGGACGTCATTGCGGAGATATTTACCGATACGGAGGATAACACGCAGACCGCGTCGGCAGAAGCCGCTTTGCAGGCGGAGACGGCAGATGAAAGCCCTGGCGGGACCGCAGACGGAGCCACAGGGGAAGCGGCGCAGGGGACGGAAAATCAGAATCCGGGAGA
>CAZGMH010000144.1:0-5159 GCA_964526765.1 uncultured Eubacterium sp. | reverse complement strand
CCGCCCGTATTGTGAAAAAGATTGCGAAGCATTACGGGAAACGCCCGTGTATTGTAGGATGGCAGATTGACAATGAGATGAATTGCGAAACGGACGAGTTTTATTCCGGGAGTGATACTTTGGCGTTTCGCAGGTTTTTGAAAAAGAAATATGAGACGATTGATGCTTTGAATGAGGCGTGGGGGACGGTTGTATGGAATCAGACTTACACGGGCTGGAACGAGATTTACGTACCGCGGACAACCATTCACAATTCCACAAACCCGCATCAGATGCTGGATTATTATCGTTTTATTTCCGACAGTGCAATCCGTTTTTGCAGGATGCAGGGTGATATTATCCGCAAATATAAAAAGCCGCAGGATTTTATTACGACAAATGGGATGTTCAGAAATCTGGATAATCATAAAATGCAGGATGACTGTCTGGATGTTACGACTTATGATTCATATCCGAATATGGCGTATTGCCTGTGTATGGATCCGGAACGTGCCGATGACTTAAATGACCGCCAATGGAGCAAAAATCTGACAGAAGTTCGTTCTATCTGCCCCCATTTCGGAATTATGGAACAGCAGTCCGGCGCGAATGGATGGAATACCCGCATGGAGGCTCCAGCGCCGAAACCGGGGCAGATTATGCTCTGGACCATGCAGAGCATTGCCCACGGAGCTGATTATATCAGCTTTTTCAGATGGAGGACGGCGACAGTCGGAACAGAAATTTACTGGCATGGAATCCTGGATTATGATAACCGCTGTAATCGGAAACTGGCGGAGATCCATCAGATATGGGAACGGACAAAGGCTATTTCCGGGATGGCAGGAGCGGACTATAAAGCTTCCTTTGCCCTGATAAAAGATTACGATAACGTGTGGGACGCGCAGCTTGATGTGTGGCATGGGAGGCTGGCAAAGCAAAGTGAGAAAGAAATTTTTGCGGCGTCCCAGGTGAATCATACGCCGATGGATATTTTTTATCTTAAGGACAGTACGGAACCGGAAGAATTGAAGAAATATCCGGTATTAATTTATCCTCACGCCCTGATTCTTACGAAAAAGCGGGCAAAGGTACTAAAGGAGTATGTGAAAGCGGGAGGAATACTGATTATCGGAGCCCGTACGGGACTGAAAGATAAGAATGGCCATTGCGTCATGGATCCGATGCCGGGACTGCTTCGTAATGTCAGCAAGTCGGATGTAAAGGAATTTACCTTTGTGGGCCCGGCAGATGATAAGGTATTTATGGATTGGGACGGGGTTTCGCTGGAGACAGGGATATTTAACGATATCCTGGAATCCGCAGGGGAGGAAGCCCGCGTTCTGGCAAAGTATACCTCCAATTACTACAAAGGGCGGCCGGCATTGGTGGAGACAGGAGCCGGGAAGGGGAAAACGCTTCATTTCGGAGGAACCTTTACGAGAGAGAATGTCAGGGCCTTTCTGGAATATACCGGAATACTGGAACCATATCAAAGCATTGTCGGGCTTCCGCAGGAATGTGAAATTGCGGTTCGCGAAAAAGACAGAGAGCAATACCTGTTTGTGCTTAATTACAGCGGCAAGCCGCAGGATATACAGCTTAAACAGACGGTTGTGGATATGGATGACGGCCTTACGGTTACGGGCAGCGTGGAACTGGACGCCTACGGAACGAAAGTATATCGGTTAGGAACATATGATCAGCAATCTTGCCGCGGAAATGATTGACAGTTTTGCGCGTGAGGGGGAAAGGGATATGGCCGGATGAAAAAAGTGTGTATATTCGGAGTGGTATTGTTGTTGTCTGTCTGTGCAGCCTGCGGAAGAAAGCAGCCTCTGTCGGGAGATGCGGCAGATGCGGGAAAACAGGCGGGTTCCGTTTGGGAGGAGGAAGTTTCCGCGTCAGAGGAAACAAAATCCCGGGAGCAGACAGAGGAATTGACGGGCGGGCAGGAAACAGAAATCCAGGGAATCATTGAGGAAACGCAGGAAAATCCGGGGGCAGATGTGCCGGCGGGGTCAGACATTCCGGAAAAACCGGAGCCGGAGCAGGAATCCAGAGGCCTGATTGTCATTGATGCGGGACATCAGCAAAAGGGCAACAGTGAAAAAGAGCCGGTGGGACCGGGAGCTTCCGAGATGAAAGCAAAAGTGGCCAGCGGTACATCGGGGGTATCTACCGGAGTACCGGAATATGAACTGACCATGGAAGTATCACGGAAGCTTCGGGATGAACTGGAAGGACGCGGATATGAGGTTATCATGGTGCGTGAGACCAATGACGTAAATATATCAAATGCAGAGAGGGCCCAGGTGGCCAATGATGCAAATGCAGACGCTTTTATACGGATTCATGCGGATGGTTCAGAGGATCAGAGCGCGAATGGGGCGATGACGATCTGCCAGACTGCGTCTAACCCGTATAATGCTTCACTGCATGATGAGAGCTATTCCCTGTCCGTACATGTGCTGGATGAGCTGGTGGCAGCTACAGGGGCAAAAAAGCGGAAAGTGTGGGAGACAGATACGATGAGCGGCATTAACTGGGCTGCGGTGCCGGTCACAATTGTCGAGATGGGATTTATGAGTAATCCGGCGGAGGATGAAAAAATGCAGACAGAGGAATACCAGAACCAGATTGCGGAAGGTATCGCAAATGGAATTGACGCATATTTTTCAGAGAAAGCAAATCAATAAATTTTTAAATAGATTATGAAATGAAAGGAGAAACAAATGGATCAGGCGAAGAAGCATGTCGAAATGATATCCAATCCGCTCTATCCGGAACGCACGGAGAGCAATGCAATGGGTGTCCTGCTGGCAGTGGTTTCCGTGATTGTGGCAATTATCTTGCTGGTTGTGATCGTGACGAATTTCAGTTATGCACTTCATCCGCAAGGCGGTTCAGGATATGTGTCCGGCAGTCGCTCAGCTGCGGATGCGGCGGATGGTTACGGGCCGGCGGACGGGGATGAATCTTATATGGAGGAAGTACCCGCTGAAGGATATGGGCAAGATGCAGTTGGCGAAGGAACGTTAGCGCAGGACTCTGAGATTGCCGATGAAGGAACAGCTGCACAGAATGCCGGGGAAACCGGCGAAGAGACAGAGGTTGAAGCCGCGGATGCGGCAGGCGCGGCGGACTATGTGCTGCCGGAGAGCAGCGTGAGATACCTTGAGAGAGCTGATTTGGAGAACCTGACTGCGGAACAGCTGCGCATTGCAAGAAATGAGATTTATGCGCGGCATGGAAGGCTGTTTGATGATGAGCAGCTTCAGGAATATTTCAACGGCAAAGAGTGGTACAACGGAACAATCAGCCCGGCGGATTTTTCAGAGGATATGCTGAATGATTTTGAACGGGAAAACACCTATACGATCACTGATTATGAGGTGGAGATGGGGTATCGCTGATAAAGCTTGTTTGGAAATACGATAAAACAGGGAGGATATGAAATGTTTTGTTCAAATTGCGGTAAAGAAGTAAATAGCAATGAAAAATTTTGCTGGAACTGCGGATTCAAATTGGAACGGACCGCTGCCGGGAACGGACCTGCGGCGGCAGAACCGGTAAAAGAGAACAGATCTGCGGCGGCAGAACCGGTAAAAGAGGAAACGGTTAAGATGGCAGAGGAGGATTATGATTACCGGAATCTTCCGACAAAAAAGGCGGCCGGCATCCGCAGTATTTATCTGTTTGATTTTTTGATCCGTATGGCGGAGAAGGAAAATATCCCGGTACTGATTTATCTGGGCGTGAACGTCCTTTTTATCGGCGTAGTATTTACCGGATTGTTTTCCCTGCCGATCGGATGGGGGATCTTATCAGGTCTTATCGTTTATGTGGCGTCCGTTATTGTGGCGTTGTCGCCAATCGGTGAATTTATGCTGAGATATCAGAACGGATGCAGACAGATCAGCAATCCGGAAGATATCAGGCGTCTGGAGCCGTTATTCCGCGAGGTATATTATAAGGCAAAAAAGGCAAACCCGGTAATTTCCAGCGATGTGCGCCTTTTCATAAACGATGACGAAGCGCCGAATGCGTTTGCTACCGGCAGAAAGACAATGTGTGTGACCAGAGGTTTATTAAGCCGTTCTGATGCAGAAATTAAAGCTACATTGGGACATGAATTTGGGCATCTGGCCCATAAGGATACGGACCGGATTCTTGTTGTCGCAATCGGAAATACGATTATTTCTATTATTTTCCTTTTGATTCAGATTGGAATTATCATCATGAATATCATTCTGGCAATTGTCAGCATTTTCTCAGATCATGGATTCCTGATCTCTATCGTTAATGCGATCACGACGTTCCTGTCCCTGATCATATTGCGTGGCATCATGAAGCTGTGGACTGCGTTTGGCGTGGCTCTCTGCATGAAAACAAGCCGCGGGAACGAATATCAGGCGGATGCATTTTCTTTCAGCCTTGGCTATGGAGATGAGCTGTGCAGGCTGCTGGACAGTTTTGGCGATGCGAAAGCGAAAGGTTTATTTGCCAGCCTGGCAAGCAGCCATCCCCAGAGTTCCGACCGGATTGCAAGGCTGGTAGAGATGGGCGCTGCCTATAATCAGGAATAGGAGCGGATCAGGGAGTGATGTTCCTCATGGTTTCCCATATTTCCCTGCCCAATGCAGTCGGCGATGATACCTGACTTCCGCCGTTTCTCTCAAAACCTAGTACTCAAGAGTCAAGTAGCATACAGTTTTCGAAGATATTTTTGACTTCCTTTTCAGACAAATACAGTGCATCCAGAGTTGTCAATCCAGTCAGTTTTTTGACTTTTTCGTTGACAGCCTGGTTTCTGGATATATTGATGTAGGAATCATCTTTGTTTTTTACCACCCGGAAGTCACGTATAAAGTTGATCAGATCGTAAGAATTGATCTTGTTCTTGAAAACTTTGATTTCTAATACCCTTAAAAGAAACAAGCTAAGGTAGCAGATTAAAAAATGCCCATAGATTGTTTCTTTTTTTTGCATATAAACCGGGCGCGCATCCAGGTAAGATTTTGTGATCCGGAAGGATTCCTCGATCTTCCATAAGTTGTGATAAGTTTGATAGATCTGAAGCGGATCCATATCCAGTTCTGATGTGACCATAAGGTTATATCCTGCATACTTCAGATCTTCATTGATCTTGTCCTGGTCAATCTCGATAATGGGTTTGA
>CAZGMH010000143.1:0-5238 GCA_964526765.1 uncultured Eubacterium sp. | reverse complement strand
TTTTGTCAAATCGTGCCATGCAATCAAAAACTCCTGATACTGCTTGATATTCGGCATATCAATCCACTTGCTGACCTTCATCTTGCTCTTATTTTTTGCAGGGCATTCATGTATCAAAAGAAAATAATTCAACTTATCCTCCTCATAATTTCTGCCCAGT
The DNA here is from genome assembly GCA_964526765.1 of uncultured Eubacterium sp. Lineage (GTDB taxonomy): Bacteria > Bacillota > Clostridia > Lachnospirales > Lachnospiraceae > Eubacterium_I. Next base: position 5,078 of record CAZGMH010000143.1, on the reverse strand, counting down.
GGAAATAAACGGCACAACCCCGGCCGAAATCTATGAATACTGCAGCGCCCCTGCTCATTCAGGAAAGAACAGACCGGTTCTGCCTCGCCCTGCATCTTCAAATTCGGCAGAATCAGCCCCTCCTCCACATGCAACTCTATCATGCCTGAAAGCAATTGCTCAAAAGACTGCCCCAGGTTTCCGGTTAACTGAAATATGTCATACGGGTCCAATATAATAGATTCTCCCATGTCGCGACAGCAAAGAGAACAGCCTGTACAATCATGACACCCTACTTTCACCATGTCATTCACACTATATAATTTTCCATCTGAAATTTCCTTCAAATTGTTATTCATCCGTTAAATTTCCTTCATTATCTGCATATTATTTCTTGAATTTTATATTTTACGAATTTATTCTTCCCCGACACTTTCTATCGTCTGCTGCATCACATTCATACACCTTTGAATCTCTCTCATCTTTCTCCTGTTACTTTCATCTAATTCCAGAAATACAAAAGGATCGGCCACTTCTCTATTCATATTGTTTAATGAATCCCTTAACACGGCAACATACCCTGCTATCAGACCATCAATACTGCTGTCAGTTCCCCTTTGATTGTCTATTTTTTGATAAACAGCCCTGCTGATGCATTTATATCCTGTGCCCGGATCAGTAAGACTTTTCAATGCCCCTGTCAGCATTCCTTCCGAAAACGGAATATCAGGATTATGTTCTCTTGCATATTGAAATAATTCCTGGCGTTTATGGGGCTCATAATCTGCTAACAACTCCCTGAATGATTTTTTAATCAGTTGTGCATTTGACGGCATAAATTCTCCTCCATTTCTTTAATATTCAAAAATCAAAAAGTTTAAATATTCAAAAATTTAATTTTTTCTATTTTATTTGATTTTATCTCATTATTTACTGTTTGTAAAGCACTTTTTAATTTATTATATATTTCATGTTCATTTTTTTACCGAAAGGTCATAGGCGTTTTTTACTTGAAGCTAAAGTCCTTCCCACCACCCACAGAGCAGGTGATTTATTTTATTATCATACAAACAAAAAGGCGACATTGCAGCTATACAACATCACCTTTCCACTTACGTCACGCTCTTATTTTTTTATACTATTTTTAAAATCAAAAAAGTCACCGTACATTACCGGTTCATCATCGTTTGAATATCATTTGCTTTTTCAAAATACACATACAGCTCATGTAATGCCCTCGTTGCGCTGATATACTGATATTGCCGATAACCCGACAGCCTCTTATCAGCCCCCATTACAAATACCTGATCAAATTCCAGTCCCTTAGCCAGATAATACGTAGTCACAGTCAAACCTTTTTTAAAGAAGGAGCTATCCCGGTTTATATAAGACACATCCTCCCGATATTCCCGCAATTTCAGGTAAATTTCCTCTGCCTCCCTCTCTGTCATAGTTAAAACTGCCGCCGTTTCAAATTCATCATTTGACAGGCGAACCTTTTTCAACAAATCCTGTATCGCCTCGTTCCTGCCGGACACCTGAATTTCCTCCACAGGTTTTCCATGCCGTTCAAAATATTCGATTCCCGGAACCGGACATATCTTGTCCGCATATTCCGCAATCTCAATTGTATTACGGTAGCTTTTATTTATTTCAATCGTTCTGCTGTTTCTTCCAAAAATTTTGGGCAGGAACTTCATCACATCCCTCTGCCCGCCCTCCATTGTTTGAGCACGGTCTCCCAAAATTGTTTTACTGCATGGGAATAATAAATCCAGAATCCGGTATTGCACATAACTGTAATCCTGCATTTCATCCACGACAAGGTGACGCACCGATTTGTGTGGATTCTGATTCAGCAGGCGATATTTCATATACAGCATCGGATAAACGTCCTCGTAAGGGAGGAAACGACGCTCCATCGGAACATCTGCAAGTGCAGGAAGCTGCTGCTCCTGAAGAAACCAGTTGTAAATGACATACAAATCCTTTGTAACGTACATCCCGGCAAATTTTTCTTTCAGAAATTCCAATTCTTCCTCCGACAATTTCTGATACAATGTCTCATACTCATCCACAAACCGCTCCATTACCGCATCCATCCTGGAAAGCAGCGGTACTCCGGAAAATTTATCATAAAATAAATTCATTATTTCTGAGACCGGCATCGTCATCCTCCGGTAAACGATATCCTTAAAATTCACAATGCGGTCTTCCAGTTCAATCAAAAATCCTTCCATATCCCCGGTCAGTTCTCTTGATTGTTTATAATGATATCTGTTCTGTGCCTCCTGACAGACTTGTTCCAATGTTCCGGAATCAAATGCTTCTTTTTCCATTTGTATCAGCTTTTCAATCTGACAATATCTGTCTTCACAATCCGTCACGATATCTTTTAATTCCCGATAAGCAAATACATCCAGGCTCATTTCCCGGATTCGTTCTTCTCCAAGTTCCGGCAAAATATGGGAAATATAATCAGCAAATACGCTGTTTGGTGATAAAATCAGCACATTCGAAGAATGCAGATTTTTTCTGTCATGATAAAGGAGATATGCGATCCGGTGCAGAGCAATAGATGTTTTCCCGCTTCCGGCGGCTCCCTGTATGATCAGCACCCTGTCTTTTGTATTCCGGATAATAGCATTCTGCTCTTTTTGGATTGTACGGATGATATTTTTCAACTTCACATCCCCGCGTTTGCCCAATTCCGCCTTCAATATCTCATCATCAATCTTGAAGTCACTTTCAAATTCATAAATCATACGGCCGCCGCGAATTTTGTACTGCCCCTTTCCCGTCACTTCGCCTTCCATTCTGCCTCCCGGAGCTTCATAAAACGCCGGACCCTTGTCATAATCGTAAAAAAGGCTGCTGACTGGCGCACGCCAGTCATAAATCAACGGAGTAAGCCCGCGGCGTTCAGAAAAATTGCCAATTCCGATATAAAAAATCTCATCCTTCACTTCATCTTCAAACCGGAATGAAACGCTTCCGAAAAACGGGGCGTCCAGCATCTTTTCTAATCGGCTGCGCATTTTTTTATTTTCCCTGTTTGCATCTACCTGAAGCTTTAATGCCTGCTGGTTATCATAATTTTCATAACCATATTCATCCATTTCAGTGTAGTTTTCCCAATAATAATCATTCATCGCGTGAATGTCCTGCTTTACCTCCCGGATGGTTTTTTCCAACTCCTGCAATCTATGTTTTATCTTTCCCGTAACAAATTCCAGAAATATCGTTCCTTTACTCATAAACACTCCATTTACTGTTCCAGCGCTATTACTGCTGCAATACATTACTATTGCGATAATATTACTATTCCAATATATTACTGCTTCACATTTTATCGCTGCAATATATTTTCGATTCTGCCGCATTTAATATTCAAATTTTCCATCATTTTTTTCTTCCAGGGCCTTAATTACATAGTATGCAAATTCATTGTACGGCGTCGGAATATTATATTCCTGTCCCAGCCGCATCATTGTCCCGGCGAACATATCAATCTCCGTATGTCTTTTTGCTTCCAAATCCTGCAAGGTAGAATATCTGGATTTTGGTAATGACGGATGCTTCTTTTTTTCTAATGGAGATAATTCTGATATGTCAATCCCCTTTTCTGCTGCAACCGCAGCTACTTCACTGCGCAGTCCCATTTTTAACATTGACATGTGAAAACTGTCCGCATACGCGCCAACACCGCACCCTACAATTGCCTGAGGCAGATTATAGCTGACATTAAATGCAAACTTATACCAGATTTCTTTTACAATATCCTCACATATGTGATAATGAAGCGGTGTATTATCCATCAATTCCTTAATAGCAATCACCCGCTCACCGGGCTTCTTTTGCCCCGCTTCACCATACCAAAGTCCCGGCGTAATTTCATTGTGGAACGTAATCTCATTTCCAACTCTCTGGGAAGCAATTTGCATCATAGAATAAACCATATGCTCCATGCCGATTTCGTCCCCGATAATTTCCTCACTGTCAATTCCGTTAAGCAGGCTCAACACAATTGTATGATTATCGACAATTTCCGCAATATCATCCAATGCTTTTGGCAGCATGCCATATTTTGTTGCTATCAAAAGCAGGTCTGCTCCTTTTGCTTCCTGAGCAGTGCGCACATTTACAAAATACTGCTTTCCATTAATGTTTAATCCTTCCCGCTCCAAACGTTCTTTTCGTTCACCATCTGCTATAATCCACAAATTTTCACCAAGTTTCTCTGACAATCCCCAGATAAAATAGCAGCCTACCGCACCGGCTCCCAATATTGCTACATTTTCTATTTTCATCTGATCTCCCTCACATTTTATATTCTCTTACCTTTATGCTCTCAAAGCGATATGAACCGCCTGGCTTTCAGCCCGCTCATACCGCTTTGGTTTTTGTTTAACTTATAATATTCAATGTCCGTAAAACCATAAGAATGACAATCACTAAAAATACAACGGAAAATAGTCTCTGCGAATTTTGTCCGGGTGCTTTGTCAAAAGCACTTTCTACGAAAATATCAGGTTCTTTCCTGGATGTCTTGTAGTGAAACCCGTCAATGACATAATTCCATCCCGTTTCATCTGTATAGACATCGACATCCGGTGAGGATAAAACCCGATATACCGGCCAGGAATATGCCTCACTCTGAATCGTAGTCGGAATCATCGTTTCCGCATCATATACTTCTATTTTCAAATAATACTCATATACCCTGCGCGATCCTCCCTTACTGGTAGTTTCACGATAAGACCCCCGCACACAGCTTATGATTTTTCCTTTTCTCGGACTTCGGTTCATACATTGCCGGTGAAGCCTTCGATAATACAATGCCTTCCTCGTGCTCTGTATCAGCATTCCCAACGGCAATATTCCCGCAACCAAAAATATGGATGTTGTTCCAATTGATGAGAAATTATTTTTCGCCATATTTCCCAACAAGGAAGCATACCATAATATCACAAATACAATCAGAAACCAAATATTTCCCAAACTTTCATTTTTTGTATAAATCTTTCTGCGGAACATGTTAAACACCCCTGCCAAATGATGATGCGTGCTCGTAAATACCTCACCAAGCAGAAACTATT
>CAZGMH010000142.1:0-5262 GCA_964526765.1 uncultured Eubacterium sp. | reverse complement strand
AATATATTCCCGGGACCAGAGCTGATGCGCTTCCAGTCCATCGCAGATCTCTGAAAAATTCTTCCGGGCTACCGCCGCGTGGATCTGTTCAAAATAGATGATCCCGGAATGATACTGCCCGCCGCTTCCCCCTTTTTCCCGGGGCATCGCGAATAATGCGTGCAAAATCTCATCGACTCCCGTCATGGAAGTGACTTTCGACATAAGCATATCATTCTGGGAATTATTATAAAATACTCCCAAAATGTTGCGGATGCATCTGCAGCTCTCCACTACTCCCGTGGAGGAGCGGTACTCCTCTATGTACTGTCCGATCTCTTCCGCCATCTGTTCTGAATCTCCGTTCCGGAGCGCGTTGCGGGCGGCAAGCATCTGATATGCAAAAGACAATTCCTGAATCTTTCGGACGTCGTCCTCCGTAATATCGATCACTCTCGCACCCACATTATTTTCAAATTCAATTAATCCCTCGTTCAGCAAGCGGTTCAGCGCTTCCCTCACCGGGGTCGAGCTGACGCCATACTCCTCCTGCAGCTTGCTCACATTCAATTTGCTCCCAAAGGGTATTTTAAGCTGCACGATCCGCTCTCTCAATTTGTCATAAACCTGATCTACCAACGATACCCGTTTTATCACTGCCATCTTTCTGCCCCTATCTTATGCCTCATACGCTATGGTATACTTAATATTTTGCATAATATTAAATATATAAAATATTATGCCATAAAACAGGCGAATTTGCAAAGTTTTTTTATATTAACAGGGGAAAATTTTTGCAAAAATTTTGCATTCCGGCGCGTCAACTACCCATCCCCTAAAGGGAATGGGCTTGTAACTGCCCAGTCGTAATGAAATAAGGAAAGTCTTCTGCCGCAACAGCAGAAGACCTTTCTTCATTTCTTACTCGACCTCAAAATAATCAGCGTCATCCAAGGTACGGGCTCCCTCTTTTTCGTATACGCCCATGACTTTGCATTCCGGGCAGAACCCGAATGTATCACCAAACTCCTGCATCACATCAAGCGCATACTCAAACTTCATGCCGCATTTCGGGCAATGATAGTACATATATAAAGCTCCCCAGGTCATAAGAGCCTCCTACTCCAGAGGCAATCCAAGGATTTCACGGGCTTCGGCAGGTGTAGCGACATCATTGCCATATTCTTTGATCACACGTACCGCCCTCTCTACAAACTGAGCGTTGCTCTCTGCAAGCTGTCCTTTTGCATACATAACGTTATCTTCCATACCAACGCGGATATGTCCGCCTAACGCTACTGCGCCGTAGAGCATTTCCATTGCACTGTGTCCAACGCCGAAGCAGGACCATGTAAAGTTGCCTTTGCCTACCAGTTCTTCCGCTGTCTCTTTCATGAATACAAGATTCTTCATCGTACCGGCGATACCATTTGCACAGCCCATGCAGAACTGGAAGTGTACCGGTGTTTTCAGAACGCCTTTCTTGATGTAGTAAGCAGCGTTGCCAATCATACCCGGATCAAAAGCTTCGATTTCCGGTTTGGTCTTTGTCTCCTGGAATAAATAACCGCAATCTGTTAAGAATTTCGGGGAGTTGAGGAATAATCCGCTGTTCAGCCAGTTCATAGAACCGCAGTCATAGGAAGCCATTTCCGGTTTCAGATCTTTGATGTGCTGTACACGGATCTCATCATCTGCATGGATATCGCCGGATGTTGTCATGTTGATAATGATATCGCATTCCGGATATCTTTCTTTTAACAGTTTGACAGTTTCAGCAAATCTTGCCGGATCCATTACGCCATTCCCGTCGTCGTCTCTCATATGAATGTGAGCGACAGCCGCGCCTGCTTTCCAGCATGCATATACATCGTCAGCGATTTCTGACGGTGTCATCGGTACGTTCGGATTGTTTTCTTTTTTCGGCCATGCGCCTGTTACTGCAGCAGTGATAATTGTTTTTTTCTTCGCCATTTTTTTCATTCCTCGTTTCTAATTATTATCAGCCTCGAATAAGCCCGCTGCATCCCTGCAGCAGGCTTATTCTCCTATTTTTAGTAAATCCAAGCAAATTTATTTGTTGCGGTTGAAAAGCTTCTGAATATAATCAAGGCAGCTAAGACCATATTCGTCCGCATCGCCGTAACCGGTTCCGCAGTATTTGTATTTTCTGTCCGGAACAGACGGATCGATGTTTTCTTCATCAACATAAGCAACCGGATGAGCCATAGAACCATCGCCCATGTACCATCTGATTGGATAGCAGTGGAATTCAAACCATTTACCCGGAACGATCTTATCCAGATCTCCGCCAAGGTTCTCAACGCCAACGATACCGTGGCCAAGCATTTCTTTATGGCATGGCTCCCATGTTCCCCATACGCCGATCGCCTCTAAGTCGCCGTATTTCTCATCATATGCTTCCTGACCATAGATTCTGATGTACTCTTCTTTATCAAAAATAGCGTATGCTTCCTCACCGAAGAGTTCTTTGTATTCTTCTGTGATCGGTCTGCCGGTTGCGCCAAGAAGGTTCATTCTTGTCATACCGTTGTTGCCCATAGCTGTATGAAGCGGATGATCCAGCGCCTGTCCGTCCATAGCTACACATTTCACGCCCTGTTTTACAAACCATTTACCAGCGTCAACGCCTGTACCTGCCGCATAATGATAGTAAGCTTTGGAATCATCGAAATAACGATGCATACCGGAGTTGAGGCAAATGATCTTGCCTTTCAGATCGCCGTCTTTCAGACCGTATTTTTCCATACATGCATCGAGATGTTTGTCTGTGATCAGACCCCATGGCTCGATATCGATCTTGAATACGATAGCCTGTCCTGCGTAAGCGTCTGCCGGCATCTCATGTGTATAACGTGCGCGTCTGCCGTCGAATTCATATTCCATAACGTGACGCGGCGCATCACAGTGTGTGCCTGTATGCATTGTACATGTGATTCTCTGTGTAAGAACCCCGCCTTTTGCCATCGAATGCGCTCCTACGATGTCCGGCTTATCAAAATACGGCCAACGCGGAATCTCTGCGCTAAACGGATGCGCTAAATCTACTACTACTCTTCCCATTTCTTTGTCCTCCTAAATTATACATTAATTGAATTTATTTCATGCATTGGGCGCTTTCTGCGCCCAATGAAATGAACGCCCTTCTGCCGCATCTGTCCGTGCGGCAAATGTCTTTTCTTATTTGTCGTAGAGCATTTTGATCAGGTAGTCGTTCAGACCCTTGTTGATATCGGCAATCTGCTCATCCGTATATTTCATGAAGCCTTCGCGTACGCCGTCGACCGGCTCTGCGCGGAATCCGAGTTTGCCATTGTCGAGCATTTCTTTTACGATCGGGGACGGCTCATGGTTATCCGCAAGATATTTCAATACATAGCTGTGAATATTCCATGTGAGCTGTGTGCCTACCATATCGGAGTTTACCAATGGCGGCAGATACGGAAGCCTTAAACCAAAGCTGGTCTTGCATGCAAGGTCAACTGTCTCGGCGTCGGCAATGCCTTCGTCAACGATTGCGATCGCCTCACGCCATAAAGCATGCTGCATCCTGTTTGCAATAAATCCGGGAACATCTTTTTTGCATAAGCAGGGCTGTTTTCCCGCTTCTTTCATAACTGCCATTACAGTGTCGATCACTTCATCCAGCGTATCTTCCGTCTTAACGACCTCTACAAGCGGGATCAGATGAGCCGGATTCCAGAAATGTGTTCCGCATACTCTCTCTTTATGCACACATTTGGAAGCGATCTCTGTCGGGCTCATTACGGAAGTATTTGTACAGAAAATCGTTTTCTCAGAAACAACTTCCTCAAGACCGGCAAACAGATCCTGTTTGATCTCCATCACTTCCGGTACGCACTCGATAATAAGCTCTGCATTTTTTACGCTGTCTTCATGTTTGTCAAAAGCAATGCTGATCCTGGAAATGACAGTCTCAACATACTCCGGCGTAACAACCCCTTTGTCAACCAGCTGCTGAAGGTTTGAACGAACTTTATCGCGGATATCCCCGCCGCGGTTGGAAGAACGGAGAATCGTTACTTCCGCGCCGTCAATACCGGCTAAAATCTGGGCGATCGCGCTGCCCATCATTCCGCCGCCGCATACAACAAATTTTGTTAATCTACTCATTTTAATTTCTCCTCAATTTCAATTAATATAATGACGATTGAATATTAGCAGGTCAGATAACCGCCGCTGCAGTCGCAGTTCGCGCCGGTAATGAAATCGGATGCCGCAGAGGAAAGGAAGATCGCATATCCCACGAAATCTGACGGCTCAGCCAGACGGCCGATTGGCTCACGTTTCATGAAGTTCTGGTATACTGCGGATTCCGGATCAAACATCCACTCTGTCAATTCGCTGCGGAATACAGTCGGGCAGATCGTATTTGCATTGATGCCGTATTTCGCGGACAGATCGCAGGCAAGGCTGGAAACCATCAGGTCAGCGCCGCCCTTGGACGTACAATATCCTGTATATCCTGCCATAGCGCGTTTTGAACGCTGGGAAGTAACGACTACGATCTTGCCGCCTTTTCCCTGGTCAACCATCTGCTGTGATACATATTTAAGGACGATATATACGGATTTGCAGTCAGCATCCATAATATACTGCCATTCAGCGACAGACTGCTCAAGAATATTCTGCGGTTTGTTATAACCATGGCAGATAGCCAGGATGTTGATTTCGCCATATTTTTCAACTGTAGCTTTGATCAATGCTTCCACATCTTCTTCCTTTGCAGGATCAGCCACACAGTAAGCACAGTCAATATTTTCCGCCTTGAACTCATCTTCAAGAGCCTGCAGTTTTGCCGCGTTACGTCCGGTCATCATAACTTTTGCGCCCGCATAGCCATAGCCTTTTGCCAGGGTTTTTCCCAGGGCGCCGGTAGCGCCTGTTACCAGGGCAACTTTTCCCTCAACGGAAAACATGTTGTCAACAAATTCCTTCTTTAAATTCACCATTTTAAAAAATCCTCCTTCAAATATTATATTTATTTATTTCACGCCTGTCCGAAAACAGCGAATGAAATCGTATTCCGTGCAAAACCCCCTGTAAAATGCATTGGTGATTTTCATTATCTTTAGTATAAAACATTTTCTTTTTTTATGCAATACAAACAATAATGTTATTTAGTAACTTTCCGGTAATTCAATTATTCTGTTGTGGAATATGAACAACCCGTGTTTTATAATTCGCCACAGTTTTGCAGTAACATATGTTCGCTTATAGTTTGAAAGCCTTTTGTTTAGC
>CAZGMH010000141.1:0-5281 GCA_964526765.1 uncultured Eubacterium sp. | reverse complement strand
TATTACTCGCACTAGGTTCGAAAATACCTCACCAAGTGCTCATATTATACCATAAAAGTAATTCTTCTGCAATGATTGATAATTTCTATGTCTTTATGTTCCCCGCCAAACTCACCATCCAGTGTCCACGGCACATAGTCTTCACAGTGCATCCTTATATAATCTGTCTTATAAGTATAAATATACGGTGTTCCAATAGGCTTCGGCATCATGAGATTGGTCAGGATTTCATTGAGCTGCATGGGATTTTGAGGCATTCTTATCAGCGTCACTTCAAATTTTCCGTCATCCAGCTTCACATTTTTCCCGGTCATGTTCTTCATTCCGCCCACAGATATGGAATTTGTCACCATTCCATAGATAAATTCATCTTTGATCGTCTCTCCGTTTACTTCTACTTCCAGATAATAAGACGGAATATCGTAGAGACGTTTGGCGCCTTCCAGAAGATATGCAACATGTCCGAAAATATTTTTCAGGTTCTGGTTTGTCATGTAGGAGACATCCGTAAACAGGCCAAATGCCGCGATATAGATAAAATAATCTCCGTTAAATTCTCCTACATCACAGGGAAACGGCGTCCCGTTTACCGCGGTATTCGCCGCTTTCAGCATATTACGGGGTATTTTCAGGGAATGTGCAAAATCATTGGTGCTTCCCGCCGGAATATAGCCGACCGGAACAATCGCATCACAGTTCATCATTCCCGTGACAACCTCATCCAGCGTGCCGTCCCCGCCGCAGCACACGATCAGGTCATATTCATCCGCCATCTGAGGAACTTTGTGAAGGGCGTCCTCCGGCTCCTGTGTCGGATAGACAGTCACCTCATATCCGCTTTTTACAAATGTATCCACAATTGACATTAACTGATTTCGAATCTGTCCTTTCCCGGACCTCGGATTAAATATAAAAAACAATTTCTTCCTATCCATTTTTATTACTCCTGATCAGTTTTCAATTCCTGTGCAATTTCCCCCAATTTCCGCAATCTGTGGTTCACCCCGGATTTTCCGACCGGGGGATTTAAGTATGTTCCCAGCTCCTGCAGGGACACTTCGGGATATTCCAGCCTGACCTGCGCCGTTTCCCGCAGCGCAGGGGGCAGTTGTTCCAGTCCAAGCTTCTGCTGTATATAAGCAATATCCTCCAACTGTCTCGCCGCTGCCCGGACCATTTTATTAATATTGGCAGAATCGCAGTTGTACTGGCGGTTTGCACAATTTCTCATATCCTTGATAATCCGGATATTCTCAAGCTCCATCAAAGACTGATGCGCCTCCATGACATTCAGGATATCCACGATCTCCGTACTGTCCTTCAGATAAACAATATATTTATTTTTGCGCACCGTCCTTTTGGCGTGTATCTGAAAAGATTCTATCACCTTCTGCAGATATTCCGCCGTCTGAGCATCTTTACATACAATTTCAAAATGATAAGATTTTCCCGGGTCGCTCATGGAGCCGGCAGCCAAAAACGCTCCCCGGATAAAAGCCCTTCTGCAGCAGCTTTTTTCCAACAGCCGTTCTCCAAAATCCGGATTCTGCCATTGCGCCGCCCTTTCAAGAACCCATGTGATTTTTTTACGTTCCGCCCGCCCGGCTTCTTCCTGCTGCGTCAGCAGAATAGAATATTGATGATTCCGCCCGGCAGTCCGCTTCCTGATATTCAGTTCCACCTGGATATCAAAAGCCCGTTTGATCAACCGCAGATATTTTTTTGCCAGTCCGACATTTTCTGTCTCTACCAGGACAGACTCTTTTCCCGGTTCATCACAGACGCTTCCCGCAAACTGTATGACAGCCGCAGTCTCGGCCAGAAGGCAATGCTGTGCTTCCGGTATCCTGCGGGCTATTTCGTCTTTGACATTTCCCGAAAATGACATATTTTCTACCCTCTGTTTTCCCCTTTTGCATCCTTATCCAGATTTCTATTTTCCCCTTTTTGCATCCTTATCCAAATCTCTGTGCTCCACCCGAAGCCCGTATTTCTGTTCATTCTGAAGCCTTTGATAAATCGCGTTTGCCAGTGTTACGGAACGGTGCTTTCCTCCGGTACATCCAATACCTACCACCAGGCGGTTTTTTCCCTCTTTGATATAGTTTGGGATCAAAAACCGGATCATGTCCTCCAGTTTATCCAAAAACTGAGCCGCTTCCGGGCTTTTCATGACAAATTCCTGTATCTGGGGATCGTTTCCTGTTTTTGCTCTCAACTCCTCCAAATAATAGGGATTCGGAAGAAAACGGACGTCAAATACAAGGTCTGCATCCGAAGGTATCCCATATTTAAACCCAAAGGAAAGAATCGTCAGAAAAATATTGTCATACTCCTGCTTCATCAGAAAAATATCTCCCAGCGCCGCATTCAGCTCTCTGGTCAAAAGCTGGCTGGTATCAATAATATAATCCGCCATCTGCTTCAAAAACTTAATCTGTTCCCGCTCCCGCTCAATTCCTTTTTCAATCCGGTCATTTCCCGCCAGCGGGTGAGAACGCCTTGTCTCTTTATACCGCTTTAACAGCACGGAATCCGAGGCATCCATAAACAAAATCTGAATATTTGTGCCTTCCAGACGCAGACGCTTCACGATATCCGAAAGATCCCGCAGGGTATCCCCGTTCCGGATATCCATTCCCAGCGCAATCTGTTCATAACGTTTCTCCCCGGAATCCGCCAATTCGATAAATTTTCCCAACAATGCAACCGGCAGGTTATCCACACAGAAATATCCGATATCTTCCATGATTTTCAGAGCCGTGGATTTTCCCGCGCCTGACATTCCGGTTATAATCACATATTTCATAGCAAAATACCTGCCTTTCTCTGTTTTTAAAAATTTCCCACAAATTTGACTTCCGGTTCCAGTCTTACCCCGTATTTTTCAAAAACAATCTGCTGCACCCGCCCCATCAGACCGCGGATATCCGCAGATGTCGCATGATCTCTGTTTATCACAAATCCGCAGTGCTTTTCCGATACCTGGGCTCCGCCTTCCCAAAATCCCCTTAACCCGGAATCCTCGATCAGTTTTCCGGCAAAATATCCTTCCGGGCGCTTGAACGTACTTCCCGCGCTGGGATATTCCAGCGGCTGTCTGGAAACACGCTTTTCTTTCAGCTCATGCATAGAAGCATAAATATCTTCTTTTTTTCCCGCCTTCAGGGAAAGCGCCGCTTCCAGCAGCAAATATCCTTTCTCCGGTATAATACTGTGACGGTAGGATAAATCCAATTCCCGCGCCGGTATTTTAAGCACAGCGCCTTCCGGCGTAAGCACAGACACTTCCTCAAGGACGTCCTTTATCTCTCCGCCATAAGCGCCTGCATTCATGACAACCGCCCCTCCAAGGCTTCCGGGAATGCCGGAGGCAAATTCAAATCCGGCGAGTCCCTCCGCTGCCGCCCGGGACGCAATTGCCGACAACAGCGCACCCGCCCCGGCGGTAATCTTTGTTCCCTCCAGGCGAATCTGCGACATGCGCCTGCCAATCTCAACGACAACGCCGTCTATCCCTTTATCTCCCACCAGAAGATTACTCCCGTTCCCGATTACCAGATACGGAATCTGATATTTTCTGCAGCACGCAATAATATCGGCTATCTCCTCCGCGCCGGGCGTCACCAGCAATTCTGCCGGACCCCCGGTCCGGAATGTGGTATGACGGCTCATCGGTTCCTGCTGTAATACATGATTGGCGCCCGATATCCTGCAAAGCGCCTCATAAATTTCTGTTCCCATATCATTCTCCGTCTATATTTCTGTTCCCATATGAGTGTCCGTCTGTATTTCCGTCCCCAGGTCCCATATGATTGTCCGTCTATGCATATTTCAGGAAAGCTGTATAACCCCGTTTTGCTTCATACAAATCCGCCTTGCTGATAATCTCCCATGGAGCGTGCATGTTCAATACGGCTACGCCGCTGTCAATTACCTGCATGTTATAATTCCCAAGGATATAGGCGATCGTTCCGCTGCCGCCCTCATCTACTTTTCCCAGTTCCGCGGTCTGGAAAAATACGGCGTTTTCATCCATAATTCTACGGATCTGGGCTACATACTCGGCGTTGGCGTCATTAGAGCCGGATTTGCCTCTTGCCCCGGTATATTTGTTGAATACCAGCCCTTTTCCAAAATATGCGGCGTTTTTCTTTTCCATGACGCCCGGATAATTCGGATCAAAGGCCGCGCTGACGTCGGATGAAAGGACATTTGAATTTTCCAGCGCCCGGCGCAGCTTCAATTCGCTGTAATCACCGCAGGCATTCATCAGCTCGGCGGTAATATTCTCAAAAAACCGGGACTGCATTCCTGTAGCTCCGACGCTTCCAATCTCCTCTTTATCCACCAGAAGGCATGCGCCCGTGCGCTCCGGCATCTCCATTTCCAGCAGCGCCGCAAAGGACGGATATGCGCAAACCCGGTCGTCATGTCCGTATCCCATAATCATACTCCGGTCCAGTCCGTAATCTCTCGCCGGTCCTGCCGGTACAATTTCTATTTCCGCAGAAAGGAAATCCTCTTCCTCAATATTGTATTGTTCCTTCAATATCTTTAAAATATTAGCCTGTACTTTCTGTTTATCCGCCCTTGTCTCCTCATCATCTTCTTCAGCAGCCGAAAGCGGCATACTTCCGATAAGCACATCCAGCGCTTCCCCCTCGATAACCTTTGCCGCCTTTTTCTCAAGCTGCGCCGCCGAGAGGTGAACCAGCAGATCGCTGACGCCAAACACCGGATCGTCCTGTTTCTCGCCGATATTGATATCCACCGCGGTCCCGTCCTTTTTCACGACTACGCCGTGCATTGCCAGCGGCAGTGTTACCCACTGGTATTTTTTTACGCCGCCGTAATAATGGGTATCCAAAAGAGCCAGCCCGGTATCCTCATAAAGCGGATTCTGTTTCAGATCAAGGCGCGGGGAATCAATATGCGCCCCGAGAATATTCATGCCTGCTTCCAGCGGCTTTTTCCCAATCACAAAAAGCGCCATGCTTTTTCCCTTGTTGTCTGCAAAAACGCGGTCCCCGGGCTTTAAGCTTATCTTCTTTTCCAAAACCTCTTTCATATCCAGAAATCCCGCCTTTTTTGCCTGTTCTTTCAGTTCGCTCACGCATTCGCGCTCCGTCTTGCAGACGGAAAGGAACTGTTTATATTCTTCCGCAAAGGCAAATACCCTCTTCCTTTCCTCATCACTGTACTCTTCCCATGCATTTTTCCGTTCCATAAAATTTACTCCTTTTCTATATTGATATCAGGTAAAATTCACCTTCCTGTA
>CAZGMH010000140.1:2308-5305 GCA_964526765.1 uncultured Eubacterium sp. | reverse complement strand
ATGCTGAACCGTTTAAATGGAATGTCCGGCGATAAGGTATACGAAACGATACGGCAGAACGGGCTTGGCGTGTCCGATGCAACGCCCTTTGCCATGATGATGGAAGCGGCGGACGGTATGCTGACGGGGGATACGATTCTCTTTGTGGATGGTTATGAGAGAGCGCTGAAAATTCCGGACAAGGGGTATCCGGGCATGTCGCTCCAACAGACGGAGTCCGAGAAGGCAATCCGGGGAAGCAATGAGGGGTTCGGAGAATCCATCAAACAGAATACGGCGCTGATAAGAAAACGGCTGCGCTCCCCGGACGTGAAAGTGAAGGAAAAGAAAGTCGGAGTGCGCACAAAGACCAATGTGGATATGGTCTATCTGGATGGGCTTGTTTACCCGGAACTTCTGGAAGAAATGGAACGGCGGCTGGACAGCTTTGAGATCGACGGCGCGCAGGATTCCGGCGTAATCGAACAACTGACGGAAAAATACTGGTTTTCTCCATTTCCGCAGTTTCAGACGACCAGAAGGCCGGACCGGGCGGTGATGGCTGTTCTGGAAGGGCGCATTGTGGTTCTCTCCGATAATTCACCGGAGGCGCTGATTTTTCCCACCGATTATAATTCCTTCATCAAGACGACGGACGACTACTATAACCGCTGGGAGATTGCCACGTTTACCAGATGCCTCCGCTATATCGCTTCTTTTCTGGCGATGGCGCTTCCCGGATTGTATCTGGCTGTGACAAATTTCCACACACAGATTTTGCCGACAAAATTGCTGCTTTCCTTTGCGGCGTCCCGGCAGGGCGTTCCTTTTCCGGGAGTGGTGGAAGTGGTTTTGATGGAATTGTCGTTTGAACTGCTGCGGGAGGCAGGCGTGCGGCTTCCGGGAGCAATGGGAAATACGATAGGTATTGTCGGGGGATTGATTATCGGACAGGCGGCGGTGGATGCAAACATTGTCAGCCCGATGGTTGTCATCATCATTGCATTTACGGCGCTTTGTTCCTTTGCCATACCAAATGAGGATTTTGCAGCGGCTTTTCGGATTCTGAAATTTGTATTTATCGGCCTGTGCGCCGCCTTTGGTTTTTATGGCTTTCTCATCGGAATATTGTTTGTGCTCATCCACCTGTCCCAGTTGGAGAGCTTTGGCATTCCGTATCTGACGCCTTTTGTGGGAGCCGATTTGAATGATTATATGGATGAGCGGGACACCTTTGCGCGGCCGCCGCTGGCATCCCTGAACCGGAGGCCAATCTATGCAAACCGGAAAAACCGGATTCGGATGCGGACAGGCAAAGAAAGGAAAAAATAGTATATGAGAGAGGTCGTAACATTTTCAAATAACCGCAAAATTTCCGCCCGTCAGATTCGGCGGACAATGACGCTGGAGATGCTTGGGGTAAGTACGCTGCTGCTGCCGGGGTATCTCGCGGCAAACGGCGGCACGGACGGTATATTTGCTATGGCTCTGGGAGGGGCCGGAGCGCTGTTTTTGCTTTTGCTCTGGAATAAATTTGCAGTGAAGCAGAATTTCTATCAGGCGTTGGATCAGTGCGGAGCCGGGGCGCGGCTTGTGTTTTCTGTCTTTTACGGAGGGGCGCTGCTTGGCATCGCCGGATATGTGCTGTATCTGCTCACGCGGATTGTGTCGGAACAGCTCTTAAAAGCCAAATACGAACCGGTGATTTTAATTACCCTGACGGCAGCGGCGGTTTTTGCCCTCGTAAGAGGCATGGAATCCCGTGTGCGCGTGTATGAAGTCTTATTCTGGTTTTTGATGGCTCCGCTGCTTGTAATCCTGTGTCTGGCGTGTGCCAGCGTCAATGTGGATTACTGGCCTCCGATCGTGACGGCGGCTCCCGCTGTATTTGCCAAAAGCGCTTATGTCAGTTTCCTGTTTTTTTCACTGTCCTCCCTGTTTCTCTTATTTCAGCCCCATTGCAGCAAACCGGAAAAAGCGGTTGGGGGAGTTAAGGCGAGTTTGTTCATCGTGATAGTTCTCAACATGGCAATCTATTTGATACTGATCGGAATTTTTCAGACGGGTCTGCTTGCGCAGCTTCCTTTTCCGATCATCACACTGATGGCTGTTGTAAAATTGCCCGGAGAATTTTTCGAACGTCAGGATGCTTTCATGGTGGGAATCTGGTTTTTCTGCCTGTTTTCCCTGCTGAACTCTATGCTCTTTTATGGGAAGGAAATGCTGCAAAATGGGATAAGGGCAATCAGAAATAAGACGTCCCCTGCCCAAAACGGGCGAAAGAGCGCAAAGGCGGATTCTCTGTGGTCCTGCTTTAGCGGCGCGGCAGTTTTGCTTCTTGCCGCCGCATTTTTGCATACGGGTATGCCGCCCTCATGCTTTTTTAAAGCTTATATATGCGGGATATGTCCTGTCATGCTTCTGATACCTGTTTTTATTTTCCTTGCAGGGAAGCGAAAAGGAGGCGCTGAATGAAAAAAATATTTTTTGGGATTACAGTATTCTTATTTTTGTTTCTTACAGGCTGCGGAACCAATGAACTGGAAAACAGCGCTTTTCCCCTTGCCCTTGGAGTTGCGGCGGGAGAGGAGGATGCCTTTGAGGTCTATATGGCTTATCCGGATTTGCAGGATTCCAATGCCCTGGAAAATGCCCTGTCCTCGGATGTATACTGGCAGGACAGCGTCGGAAATCTGTTTGCGGGAGCCGACAAAATATCGGAAAACAGCAGTAAAAATGTGGATTTTAACCACCTGAAAGCGCTGATCCTTGATAAAACGATTTTGGAGACGCCCCAAAAACGCGAGCAGGTCGTCGCTTTTTTTCAGGAAAAGAAGGATGTGGCATGGAATACTTATGTATTTCTTGCGGATGGAGACCTGGATCATCTTTTTTCAGAGGAGCTCGATATACAAAGCAGCCTGGGCATCTATCTGGAGGACCTTGTTGAAGAATGGACAAATATCCGTTCCACCGGATTTACTACGGTGGGGGACCTTATGAGCCAATACTATAACG
>CAZGMH010000140.1:0-2208 GCA_964526765.1 uncultured Eubacterium sp. | reverse complement strand
ATCCGTTCCACCGGATTTACTACGGTGGGGGACCTTATGAGCCAATACTATAACGAGAATAAGACGGCTCTCATTCCGGTTGTCACCGTGAAGGACAAAAAACCGGTTGTGCAGTCTTTTGAGGCGGTAAAAAATCTGGTCTGCATATCCGGTCTTACCCAGGATCAGGCTTACGAGGCCATGCTTCTGCAAAACCAGCTAAAATCATTTTCTTTTTCATTGGAGGATGATACCCGTGTTACCCTCCAGCTCATCCGCACAGAACGCGGGATTAATCAGGAGGAGGAAATATTTCTGACCGATAATCTGAAAACTGCGGTTCCGGTTGTAAATGTTACCGTTCATGCCGCGGCAAAAATTGAAAACCGCCTGTCCCTGTCTGAGAGCGGGCAGAGAAAGCTTTGTGAACAGGCGCAGCAGGAGTTGGCTGTCCGTCTGCTCATGCTGGCAGACCGGCAGAAAATGCAGGCCGGGTATGACCCGGTGAACAGTTTTTATCTCCTTGCAGGGCATAACCGCAGTCTGTGGCAGCAATACCGGTTTGACCAGGATGCCTATGAGGAGGCGCTGCAATACCGCATCGAAGTGAAACTGGCGAACCGGGAGACATAAAAGCTTTATTTTTGAATAACAGGCACAAAATTGGTTAAAACTTCCATTAGAAGATAAAAAATGGAGGATAAATCAGATGAAAAGAAAGTTATTGGCGGTTTTGGCGTCTGCGTTTGTATGCGTTGTCCTGCTGGGGACTATCCGCACAGAGCAGCTCCAGCAGGATATGGCGGATAAGGTGCTGCGGTTTCATGTGCTGGCAAACAGCGATGAAGAACAGGACCAGGAATTGAAACTGAAAGTGCGGGATGCGGTGGGAACGCTGATGGCGGAAAAGCTGCGGGATGCGGATACACTGGAAAAAAGCCGGGAAATTGTGCGGGAGAGCTTATCCGAGATTGAGCGGACGGCGGCAGATACCATAGAGCAGGAGGGATACGGCTACCCGGTTCAGGCAGCCCTGACAAGCTGCGCATTTCCGGAAAAAACATACGGAATGTTTACGTTTCCGGCGGGAAATTATGAGGCACTGCGCGTGGTAATCGGAGAGGGGCAGGGACATAACTGGTGGTGTGTCATGTACCCGAATCTCTGCTTTTCGGGGAGTATGTATGAGGTGGATGAGCAGTCGGGGGAAGCGCTTCGGGAAGCGCTGGGCGAAGAAGAATATGCGGCGGTTTTGGAGGAAGGAAATTATAAGGTGAAATTTAAAATTCTCGGATTTATGAATCGCGTGCTTGAATAATCGGGGAAAAGCGTTTACAATAGCCTTATGTCTGCGGACAGAAGAAATGAAAAATAATCACATCGGACAAGATGGAGGAATATATGACAAAAGATGTGTTAATTACGATCAGCGGCCTTCAGTTCATGGATGAGGAGGGAGCCGAGCCGGTGGAGGTAATTACTGCCGGGGAATATTATTACAGAAACGGAAAACATTATATTCTTTATGACGAAGTGATGGAGGGGTTCAGGGGTATTACGAAGAACCGGATTAAAATCGGAGAAAATTGCATGGATATCTCCAAAAGAGGAGTATCCAATGTACATATGTGTTTTGAGAAAAATAAAAAAAATCTGACATCCTATCAGACACCCTACGGGAATCTGATGATTGGGATAGATGCCCGCAACTTGTGCATTACTGAGGATGAAGATGCGATTGACATAAAAGTGGAGTATAGTCTTGAGATGAATTATGAGCATTTGGCAGAATGCTCTCTGACAATGAATATCAGATCGAAGGAAGCCGGAACTTTTTCTATTTCATAAGAAATTGCTTCGCAATATTCCTATGAAACAAAAGCCCTGCGGGCAAAGGATGCGCAGCTTCGCGCGCGGAACACTATGAAGTGTCCTGTGGAAAAGCTGTGCTTTCAAGATTTTGTTCTATGACAAAAACGTTTTGGAGATTATATTTGTTAGATTATATTTGTGAGAGGTTAAAGATGTTGGAGCAGAAAGAAAAACAGGACCTTCGGTATGCGCCGATCGGAGTGTTTGATTCGGGTGTCGGCGGCTTGACCGTAGTGCGGGAGATTATGCGCCAGATACCGAATGAGAGGATTGTATATTTTGGTGATACGGCGCGGGTGCCATATGGAAGCAAATCGCAGGAGACGATTATCCGTTTTTCAAGGCAGATTATCCGGT
>CAZGMH010000139.1:0-5315 GCA_964526765.1 uncultured Eubacterium sp. | reverse complement strand
GCAAGGAAACCTCCGAGGAAGAGTTGCGTGCGGCGATGACGCATTTCCGCTCAGCCCTGGCGGATGGCAGGGACGTGGCGTTTGTGGTCCGCAAGGGGGCTTTAACTTATGATGGCAGCGCCAGATATAAAAACGAGTACAGTATGCAGCGGGAAGAAGTCATCCGGCATATTGTGAAAGAGACCGGGGAAGATCCAATCATCAGCACGACCGGAAAAACAAGCCGGGAGCTGTTTGAGATTAGGGAAGGAAATGTCCAGAGCCACAAGTATGATTTCCTGACGGTTGGCTCCATGGGGCACAGCAGCTCGATCGCGTTGGGGGTAGCCATCAACAAGCCGCAGGCTAAGATCTGGTGCATAGACGGGGATGGGGCCGCCCTGATGCACATGGGCGCGATGGCCGTGATTGGGAGTATGAGGCCGGAAAATCTGGTGCATATGATCATCAATAACGGCGCGCATGAGAGCGTGGGCGGCATGCCGACCGTTGCTTCGGATATAGATTTCGTTGCCATTGCGAAAGGGTGCGGGTATCCGAATGCGGTATGCGTGCAGGATTTTGCCTCTCTGGATAAGGAGCTGCAGCTTGCCAAGGGAAGAGAAGGGCTAAGCATGATCGAGGTAAAATGTGCAGTTGGGGCGAGGGAGGATCTTGGGCGTCCCACGACTAAGGCGATAGATAATAAGAAGCAGTTCATGGGATTCCTTTTGGGATTGTGATGATGGCGTTTTTTTATTGCGCTTGCGTTGCAAGGACGATTGTAAGGCGGCGGGAAGGCATCCCGTCTCCCCGGAAATTTTTCTGACTCAGTGCAAGGAATATGATTTAAGTTTATAGTGTGACGGCCAGTGCCCGACTCTGCGACTTTGCTCAGTTGGATTGTCTTGGTGTTAGAGCATCCATACAATGTGACAGGCAAGGCCGGAGCTGCAAGATTTCCGGCCTTTGGCGGTCCTTTTTTTCTGTGTGATATATATTGGAAACTACATGAACCGGGATAAAAAGAAAAATCAGAAAAAGGGAAATGATAATTATGACAGTGAAAAGAACAAAAGAAGACGATTATTATATTGATTATGAAGAGCAAAGGGATGAGCTGAATGGATTTCTAGATGGGTATTTTCAGGGAGAGACGGAATCTGCCGTTGTTAATATCATTGGAAGCGCCGGGGTTGGAAAATCTAATTTTCTTATACGAAGATGTGAGGATTATCAGAAGTCCGGGAGAAATGTCGTATATGTGGAGGTTTCTGCCTGCAAAAATGAAGTGGAAATCATGAAGATGCTTGTAGATCAGATAAGAGGCATTGCCCCTTCTGATTTTCCATTTAAAAAGTTTTTGTTCATATATGACTGGTTTTATGGAGAGTATGCGACGGCTCCCAAAGCAGGGCTCACGGAATACGATAAATTGGAAGAAGCGCAGACATCAAAGCTTATGACTGATCTAAAAAAACTTGCGAAAGGGGAAGTCTGGGACATATTGCCAAAGGTTTTTACAGGTATTGTGGGGGATCCTATATCGCTGGTTTCTAAAGTAGTCGAAGCTTTGTGGACGACATTATCAGCAGATGCCAAAAAACAGAAGGGCCTTGATATATTGTCGGAAGTTTCAGGGCGGTTAGAAAGTGAATGGTCAAGGAGACGTGTGCTGAAAGATTTTTTTATTTCCGAATGCAAGGAAGGCATATCGGGAAAGAACAGTTATCAGCATAATATGGTGATTGTCATTGATAATTTTTGCATTGATTCCCACACAGATCTTTTGAGGAACATGGACTGGCTGACTGGCAGGGACGGGATTTTGAGAGAGATACCAGCAGCATGGCTAATTGGGTCGAGACGGGAATTTGCATTTCATGTTGACGGTAGGGAAATCGGCAGAGTTGAGATCCACGGATTTAGTGAAAAGGAAGCGAGAGACTACCTTGCCATCAAGTGCCAAATTAAAGAGGAAGAAAAGGAGGAAGCGGAACAGCAACAGGAACAGCAGCGCGAGATCACAGCAGACATTATCCGTAAAATTTTGGATACATGCGTGGAAATAGTAGGGCCGGCAGAGGGAGGAGAGATCTACTATTCGCCCTATAAAATGAATATTGCGACCAACCACTATAACAGGCTGAAGGATCAGAATGGGGTCTCAGGCATCAAGCTCAGGGATTTTGTAGATGACATACAGAGTGACGCTCAGTTTGTGAGTGACTATTTTTACATGGATCTGCCGGATCACCTGCTCAATGCAGTGCAGATTTTATCGTGCATGAGCACATGGAACCATGACAGGCTGAAAATCATTCAGGGAAGGTTTAATGATCTTTTGCTCAACACAAAATATCTGCTCAGGAATAGTGTGTCAATTGAAGAAATTGATGAGGACAATTTTAAGCTCCATGAGGCTATCAAGGACGCTCTATACCAAAATGAAAGAAATATCATCAAACGGGACGTCCAGGAATTCATATTTGAGGAATATACAAACCTGTTTCTGGCAGGACAGGCAGATGAAAGCATCATGAGAGATTTTAAGATATTCCAGGTATATGTCCAATTGTCACAGGATTACCTGGAATTTCAGAAGGACAAGGAGAAAGAGCAGCATGAAACTATAATTAACAAATTATATAATTTTGAGAAAATACAAGAAAACAGCTCCGATAAATTAGAGGGGCAATATTGGAAATTTTTTGAGGGATTAAAAAAGATCTGCAATGCAAATAAGGCAAAAGAGTTTGTAGAATGGGAGTTTGCTGAGTTTTTCGAAAATACAATTGAAGAAGCCAAAAAGCTGATTAATCGTGACGGAGACGGCACGCCATCGCCATATTATATAGAATTGAAGTTAGAATGCGCGGATCTGTACACAAATCTGTCCATCCCGGAAAAGGCGAAGGATATAGAGGAGCAGTGCGTAATGTGGGCAAGGGCGTTATACGAAGAAGCAGAAGTGCGGCAGCAGTCAAAGTATATTTTGTTTGCCTCTGAGAAGCTTCTGCTGAGATGCCGGAATGCATATGCTTATGACCTTTCTTTCCACTGGGATTATAAAGGCGCATATCATGCTGGACAAAAAGGGCTTGAGGAAGCAGCCCAATTTGTCTGCACTTCAGAAGATGCCCCTGATGGGAGTACCGTCATCGGGCATCTTCTGATGAAACTGCACCCGGAGGATAAAAACGAAAAGGCCGGGCAGGAGCTGACACAAAGCCTGCTCTTGCTGAATCAAATCTATAAAGATGATTCGCTGTCAATAGATTCCCGCGAATTTCCTGATGATAGCCCTGTGAAATTTCAGGATTTAGTCCAGGCTTATTCAGTGCTTCTGAAACAGGGCATTAATGAAGAAGACAGCGAAACAAAATCTGTCATCCGCGTCCTGTTTGATATCCTGTTTTATAACTGGAACAACCTGCGTGGGAATTTCCCATGGTATATTATTAAGGATCAGGAAGCGGGATGGCAGGAGGATCAAATTATAAAATATGCTGTTAAGACTTATTTATTGAGAAAGGCCCAGAACTTTGCTTTATTAGAATTGCAGGAGGCAAAGGAGTATGATCCGTACCGAAAGGATTGTTATTCGAAATGTCTGAGAGCCTATCATAATATTGCGGTCTATGCATTTAAGCTTGGGGATATTGAGAAAGCCTACTATATTGGGAATGAGGTATGTTTCAGAAGAATGCAGTGCTATGGCGTTTTTGACCTAGAGCGTCTGGATGGCAGAAAAAAGAGAAGGCTTAGGGAGGTGCGAGAAGGAACTGACGCCCATTGCATTTCCCGAATTAAGAATGTCCTGAATGTCTTTATGGAGGGGCATTTGCGGGAGCATACGGAAACGCTGGAAAGCATCCAATATCTGGGAAATTATTGCTTTTCTAAAGGCGATTATGAATTGGCGAAGGACAAATTGGGTGAAGTATACCTGAATTTATATATCCGTCAGGGGATTTCACAGTCAAAAACCATGGAATGTGGCATACGCCTGGCAGTCGCCATATACGCGCTTCAGGAGTATGATCTGGCAAAGAGCATTGCGGAAGATATCTGCAGGGAAGCAGAAGCGGTTTTAAACTTTGGCGTCACTAAGGAACGATTGGATCATTATAAAACAGCCAGGGATGCGATTGCAGGAAACATTCAGGAAGCATCTGTTATTATGGAAGCATTGGGATAATCAATGGCGCAGATAAACCTGGCGTTCTTAAAGGTGGAATTACGATGTACTTTTATTGTCCAGAAGAGAAAGAAAGTAAAATAAAGCAAACCTACGAAAATATCCGCCATTTCCTCCAAAGCAGGGAAATGGCGGATATTCTTAGCAGCTTTGGTCTGCAGATCCCTGATGCAAAGGATACAGAAGAATTAGTCGCCAGATATCTTAAAATCAGCGCTTTGTGGGACTACAGGGGAAAACAGAGGACGGCGTCCGATGCCCGGACCGGGGAGAAAGCGAGATGGCTGGTGTCAGACGCATCCGTCACAGAGACTCAGAGAAATGCCGTCATGAGGGCGGTTGCGCCGTTAGGACTTGTCGGGCATGTCAGCCCCCAGGCTGAGAGTTATGATTATATCCTTGCTCTGGGCGGTGCAAGGTATTCCTGCCTTTACCGGCCCGGATATGCGGTGGATATCATGGGTAAGCTGCATAAGCCGCCGCGCGCCCTGGTTATGCTTTCCGGCTGCCGCCCGGTCGCGGAGAGCGAGAGGGAGGCGACGAATACTTACGCGCCGGGCGCACAGACTGAGTATGACCTGATTAATTGTGGGATCGGCAATCGGATTCCACTTATAAACATATCAGAAGAAAAGAAAGAGTTTGAAAACCCCAATTACAGTTATGCAGTCCGAAGGGCCAAGACAAAGGAGGGGGTTGCTGTCCTTTCGATGGCGGCTCCGTCGTCCGAGCCAGAAAAACGGCGCGCCCATTCTGCGGATACGTTCCGTTTCTTTGCCGGACAGTGCGGGCTTGCTGAAAATGCCAGGATCCTTCTGATTACAAGTGAAATCTATGTTCCGTACCAGCAATTGGAAGCAATCCGGACATTGGCAGTTCCGGAAAACGTGGTTGTGGAAACCATCGGGTTTCCAAATGAATGGACAGGACAGCTACAGGGCATGAGGGCGGCCTCCAATTACCTGCAGGAGATACGTTCTGCAATCCAGGCAATGGGGCGGTTTGTGGAGCAGTATCATGATTAAGGGATTCAATTTTGGGAAAATATGATACAAAAAAGCCCTTGCAGGGAAGCCTTTAATCTGATAGTATAATTGCAAAGCATACATTCTTTGACTCTAAGGCTGAAGACAGC
>CAZGMH010000138.1:1390-5391 GCA_964526765.1 uncultured Eubacterium sp. | reverse complement strand
CTGGATTATGGAGGAATAGAGAATGAAAACAGTATTAACCATAGCGGGCAGTGATTCCGGAGGCGGAGCCGGGATTCAGGCGGATTTAAAGACAATGATGGCAAATGGCGTGTATGGCATGTGTGCGGTTACGGCTTTGACCGCCCAAAATACATTAGGGGTGGACGGAGTGCTGGCGACGCCGCCGGATTTCCTTGGGAAGCAGTTGGACAGCGTTTTCTCTGATATTTTGCCGGATGCGGTAAAAATCGGCATGGTTTGTTCCACGGAACAGATAGAAGTCATTGCAGAACGTTTGGTACATTACCGGGCAAAAAATATAGTTTTGGATCCGGTCATGATATCTACCAGCGGTACGAGACTGATGAAGGAGGAGGCGGTTTCGGTGATGAGGGAAAAATTGTTTGGCATAACGACTGTCCTGACACCGAATATCCCGGAATGCATGGCGCTTACCGGACAAAACGTCCGGACAAAGGAGGATATGGAAATTGCCGCCCGGACAATCGGGGAGAAATTCGGGTGCGGAGCGCTCTGTAAAGGAGGGCACTATGCAGGAGAGGCTGACGACGTACTTTATTGGAAAGGAAATTGCTATTGGTATCACGGGGAGCGCATCGACAATCCGAATACTCACGGAACCGGCTGTACGCTTTCCAGCGCGGTTGCATCCAATCTGGCTCTGGGATATCAGCCGCCGGAGGCAGTGGAGCGGGCCAAACATTATATATCCGGCGCATTATCGGCAATGCTGGACATAGGTCATGGGAATGGCCCGCTGAATCATGGATATGGACTTTGAAATGTATATTAATCATGGAAACAAATTACAGCAAAAGAGATTTGTCCTCCCCCATACCCATCATGCCGTCCAAAATATATTTTCTGCCGTTTTCATCCCGCACGTAGCCCTCTAATATGCCAAATGCTACGTAATAATCGATATTTACGACAACGGCGTGCATAACCATCGGGCTGATACCATATACTTTGAATTTGATATTTACCATGTCATGTTCATCCCGGATGGTCCACTCTGCGTAGTCTTTGAAATCTTTTGTTTCAGGGATTCGCGTAAATCTGACCGGCGGCAGAATGCTTGTGTCATTTTCCAGCCAGATTAAATTTTCATTATACTCATCCTGATTGATGGATTGATTGCGCGTTAAGTTGAATGCAAAAAATTTCTGCTCCCCGTCTATCTCCTGCCGTCCCATAGTAGTGACCCAGTCATAGTGGGTTTTTCTGGGATAGTAACCCCTGTGGTCGTCTACGATGGCAACACTGTTTTCGTCGCAGGCCATTTCTTCTCCGTTAATGACCAGTTTCCCTTCAGCCCTGAAAAAATCTTTCTGGCTGTACAGCGGACGGTTATCCCCAAATGGAATACTTACCACGCTTGGCTTGCTGAGCCGGGTAAGCTTGAAATTATATTTGATGGAGTCCGTGTCGTTGTGGTGGTATCCTTTCAGGATGCATTTGCCTTTTTCAAAATGGTTGACATATTTCACATGGCTTGTTCCGGTTTTTCCATCAGCGATGCTTCCGTTCAGCAGATTCGGAGCAATGATGGTATCCCTGCTTTTTAAATTTGTGTCCCAGGTATATACTTTTTTGGTCCGTTTGTCATAGAAGATATTCAGTGTCTTTCCAAATATCCCCATGTCGCAGACGACAGCCAGAAGAACGCCGTTTTTTAAATGTACCTCCGTTGCCTCCCACAGAGTCAGCTTGAGGCGGTTCATGGACTGCGGCAGATGAGTCGGTTTTTTTACACGAAGCAGGTCCATTTCCTCAAATTCACTTTGAAACGTGCCGAAAACACATTTTCCGTTTTTATCAACCATACTTTTCGGCGTAGGTATGGCACGACGTTTTTCATGAATAAATTTGCTGTATTCCCCCATAGTTTTCACCTCGCATTTAAGACAAGACAATAAGTTATAATAATTATATAGTAAATACCGGGAAAATCAAACCAAAATTCAGAAAAAAATATTAAAAATACTAAAAAGCGCGACAATTATAAGGAGTGTGATAATGAGAAAAAGAATGTTATACTGGTTACAGTATAAAAGGCGCGAGAAAAGGAGAGAAAAGCATGATAGATAAAAATTTATTTATAGAGACATTACATGAAGTGGCGGAGCTTGCAAGGACATCCGGGCAGCCAATGACCAGAGAAGAAATCAGAAAATATTTTGGCGATATGAATCTATCCGCGCAGCAGGAGGAGATGGTTTACGGGTATATGAACCTTCCGCAGGCGACAGAAGAACATATAGAAGGAAATATGCAGGAACATGTGGAAGAAAATACAGGAGGGAAAACACAGGATTATGCGGAAAAGGAGCCAAAAGAAGGGGAATCCGCTCAGGGGATAACGGCAGAGAAGCTTTCCGATTCAGCGTATTATCAGATGTATCTCAATGAAGTAAAAGAAAAGACGGTATCGACAGATACGCAGCAGCATGTATTATATGAAAAGCTGGTGGATGGGAATACGGAAGTGGCTGCACAGATTATGGATAACTGGCTGATGCGCGTAATTGATTTTGCAAAATATTATAACCCGGATTCTGTCAATGCCCAGGACTTGATTCAGGAGGGGAATATGGCATTGTGGACAGCTCTGGGGCAAATACCGGATGGCATGAGGGGAGAGGACATAGAAAATTATTTGACAGAAAAGGTCAGGGAAGCTATGGAAAATTATATCCGTGAAGTGACGGGAACTTTCGACCGTACGCAGGCTGTGCTGGGCAAGGCGGCGCTGCTGCATGAAGCACAGGAGCTGCTGGCGAAAGAAAACGGACAGAAGCCATCTTTAAGGCAGCTGAGCGAGTATACCCATATTCCGGCAGAGGAGATACGGGATATTCTGGCCATTACGCGATCGGCTGCTCAGGAAGCAGAAAATTCATGAAAAGAGGGATAACGGGGTTTAAATTGTCTTTTCTCCAAACCGCGATCAGATACAGCGGATCGGTCTTCTGGAAAGGCAGGGAGAGAACGGCTGTGTTGGAGTAGGAAATACAGTTTTCATCCAGCACGGAAAATCCCAGTCCGGCTTCCACTTTCAGAAGAATATTCTGGATCGAGCTGGCATAGATTGTTTCCGCAGGGGAAAATCCGTGGCGTTCACAGAATTGTACGATATTGTTGTAAGCGCCCCTTGAGACAGAAGGCGATATGGCGATCATTGTCTCCGTGCTCAATGCGTCAAAATGGATGGGAGCCTGCTCTGCCAGCGGATGAAATTTCGCAATCACACATTTTGGCCTGGATCTGAAAAATACCTGATATACAACGTCCTCCGCGGGATAATCTGCCAAATCAAAGTCCAATGTCAGGGCAATATCAATGGAACCGTCAAGAACAGCTTCTCTCAGTTCCCTGAACGTTCCGCTCGTAATATCGATTTGGATATTCGGGTGATTGGTGCGCAACTGGTGAAGCGCGTCGGGGAGAAAGTTTTCGGAGCGCTGTGTCTCTATGACTCCCAGCGTTATGGAGCCATTTTCCCCAAGCTCTGCATTGCGGGCCTTTTCAATCGCCGATTTGCCAAGCTGAAACAGTTTTGTAAATTCGTCATAAAGGACAGCGCCGCTTGGCGTGAGCCGCACATATTTTTTCGTTCTTGTAAACAGTACCATTCCCAGTTCTGCCTCAAGATTGGATATATTTCTGCTGAGTGATGACTGTGCCACGAACAGACGGTTTGCGGCCTCTGTAAAATTTAAACATTCTGCGGCGCTTAAAAAACATTGAATCTGAAAAGTTGTCATAATTTACCCCCGGAAACAGTAATTGTATAAGAATCATTCCCTTAAAAGGGCAATCTCCTCTTTGTACGGGGGATAGGATTTTTTCGGATTTTCAGCATCCGGGATATAAGGAGTTTCCAGGATTTTGGGAACATCCATAAAGTCCGGGTGGTGTACAATCCTTTTAAGAGCGTCAAATCCAATCTCCCCCTGTCCGATATTCGCATGGCGGTC
>CAZGMH010000138.1:0-1290 GCA_964526765.1 uncultured Eubacterium sp. | reverse complement strand
CTCTCATATAAGCCCATCCGGCTTCCAGATTCAGCTCCTCAACCGGCTTGCGCCGCGTGTTCTGCGGCGCCCCGGTGTAGAGCATGAATGTATTGGCGTTGTAGCTGACAGCTTCTTTTACGGAGTTTAAAAACATGTCTTTGCCGGACATGCTTACATGTGATCCTATCTTTAACATTTTAGGCTTCGATTTCCAGCTTGTCCAGCGCTACGCGGATTTCATCATCGTTCATTTCCTGCATATCCGGAATATGGATGGTGCCGCCAATGTATGAAGTTTTCAGAATTTTGTCGTACAGTTTTACGGAAAGCGCATGTGGAAGCTGAATTCCGACAGATACATGTTCTCCGTTGGATGTGACAATGACTACCTGATCCATTTTTTTGGGAACCAGGATGCATCCTGTGCAGTTTGTATAAAATTGAATTGGTTTGTTGCAGTCTCTTACGGAAAATGTTTTCATGATATATTCCTCCTTTTGATTTTGAAAAAATTCCTGAAAATAATAAAAAATGTATTATTTAATATTAAGTATAATATAAATCGCAGGATTTGCATAGTCTCCATGAGGAAATCTTATAGAATAATCTTGGCAAATCCGTGAAAATTAGTTAAGATATAACGTAGTAGAATGAAAGACGGAGGAAAGATAATTATGGCCAGTTTTCATGTGGAACTAAAAAAAGTAGTAGATGATTCCTATGAGATTGAGATTGGACACGGATTGGCAGAAAAAGTTGTCTCGGATATCAGGAACGGGCTTGTGGGGACGATTCATAAATTTGCGCTAATCACGGATACAAACGTGCAGAAAAATTATGCGGAGCCGATCGCGGGGCTTTTGAGAGAGCATGGCTTTCAGGTTGATGTGTTTGTATTTGAGGCGGGGGAAAAAAGCAAGACCCGCAGGACAAAAGAAGTGATAGAGGATGCCATGCTGGCAAAAGGCTATCGCCGCGACTGCTGTATCCTGGCAGTCGGGGGAGGCGTGGTGACAGACCTGGCAGGCTTTGTTGCAGGCACTTACGGGCGGGGCGTTCCCTTTATCAATTATGCGACGACCCTGCTGGCGGCGGCGGATGCGTCCATAGGAGGGAAAACGGCTGTCGACACGCCCCTTGCGACCAACTTGATCGGACTCATCAATCAGCCCAAAAAGGTATATCTGGATTTGGATGCGTGGAAAACCCTTCCGAAACGCGAGATATACAGCGGACTTGCGGAGACCATCAAGCATGCATGTCTGGCGGACAAAAAGTTTTTTGAGTTTCTGGAAGAACATATGGACG
>CAZGMH010000137.1:0-5420 GCA_964526765.1 uncultured Eubacterium sp. | reverse complement strand
AGAATCTGGAATAAAGCAGATGCAGTACCGCGTGTTCCACGCCGCCGATATACATGTCAACCGGGAGATATTTATCTGCCTTTTCTCTCGATACCAGCTCTTTGTCATTTTTATTATCCACATAGCGCAGGAAATACCAGGAAGAACCTGCCCACTGAGGCATCGTATTTGTCTCACGCTTTGCAGGTTTTCCACAGCACGGGCATGTAGTATTTACCCATTCCGTGATATCTGCCAACGGTGACTCTCCGGTCCCTGTCGGCTGGTAGGACTCTACTTCCGGCAACAGCAGCGGAAGTTCTTCTTCCGGTACCGGAACAGAACCGCAGTCCGGGCAATGTACAATCGGAATTGGCTCACCCCAGTAACGCTGACGGGAGAACACCCAGTCTCTCAATTTATAGTTGGTGGTAGCTTTGCCAATGCCCATTTCCTCTATAATATGAGGAGCTTCTTTCTTCAATACAGATGATTCCATGCCGTTCCACTCGCCGGAATTAATCATCGTACCTTTTGCCTCGGTATAAGCCTCCGTCATGTTTTCGATTTCCTTACCGTCTTTTGCAATAACCTGGATAATCGGAATATGAAATTTGGTTGCAAATTCAAAGTCGCGGTCATCATGAGCAGGTACACACATAATCGCACCTGTACCGTAATCTGCCAGTACATAGTCGGACAGCCAAATCGGTGTCTTTTTGCCGTTTAACGGGTTAATCGCATAGCTTCCGGTAAATACGCCCGTCTTTTCCTTATCCTGCAGACGGTCAACAGAGGATTTCAGGGAGGACTGATAGATATATTCCTCTACTGCGTCTCTCGTCTCATCGGTTGCAAGCTCCTTTGCCAGAGCATGTTCCGGCGCCAGAACCATAAAGGTTGCCCCATGCAGAGTATCCGGCCTCGTTGTATAAACAGTGATAACTTTATCTGTACCGTCCACTTTAAAGTCAACTTCCGCACCGTAGCTCTTGCCAATCCAGTCGGTCTGCATTTTCTTTACTTTTTCCGGCCAGTCAAGTTTATCCAGGTCATTTAACAGACGGTCTGCGTAAGCCGTAATTTTTAACATCCACTGATTTAAATTTTTCTTTGTGACATCCGCACCGCAGCGCTCACATTTCCCATTAACAACTTCCTCATTTGCAAGACCTGTCTTACAGGATGGACACCAGTTAATCGGCATTTCCTTCTGATAAGCCAGCCCCGCCTTGAACATTTTTACAAAAATCCACTGTGTCCATTTATAGAAATTCGGGTCTGTGGTATTTACTTCCATATCCCAGTCATAAACCGCAGAGATTTCCTGAATCTGACGCTTGATGTTCGCAACGTTCTCCGCAGTGGATTTCTCCGGATGAACGCCCATCTTGATGGCATAGTTCTCTGCCGGAAGCCCGAACGCATCCCATCCCATCGGATGAATCAGATAATATCCCTGAAGCATTTTATATCTGCTCCAGACATCGGAAATGACATATCCTCTCCAATGTCCTACATGAAGTCCGTTTCCGGATGGATATGGAAACATATCCAGACAATAATATTTCGGTTTTTTGCCATCATTGACGTTTACCGGATTTTCTTCCCAGACTTTACGCCATTTCTGCTCAATCTCTCTATGGTTGTACGGTATTGCCATTTTCATTTCCTCCTAACGAATTGCCCAAACTGATAGTTGGACATAACCTTTAAAAATTTTATCACAATGGGTATATTTGTCAAGGAAAAAGTAGCCCCGGCCACAGATTCAGCCCGGATACGGAAAGAAGAAATAATAATTCCCCGCCGGTTAAACCCAACGGGGAACTTTTTGTTGTTGCCAGGTATGTGAAAGAAAGCTCCGGTGGAGGTTTCTTTTCGTAATGATAAATGTTTAAGCTTCCTGACTTCTTGCAGCAATTTCTTTTTCCTGAACATCGCCTGGAGCCTGCTCGTAACGTGCAAATTCATAGGAGAAAACTCCGCTGCCGCCGGTCATGGAACGAAGGTCGGTATTGTAGCCAAACAGTTCGGAAGTCGGAATATCCGCTACAATTTCCTGTTTGCCTCCCTCTACCGGGTTCATTCCAAGTACACGGCCACGGCGTTTATTTAAATCTCCCATAATATCGCCGGTATATTTATCCGGCACCAATACCTTCAGTGATGCAATCGGCTCTAAGAGTACAGGAGACGCTTCCATAAATCCTTTTTTGAACGCCTGTATAGTAGCCATCTTGAATGCCATCTCAGAAGAGTCTACCGGATGATAAGAACCATCATACAGCACGGCTTTCACGCCGACTACCGGATATCCGGCAACAGGACCTTTTTCTACTGATTCCTGGATACCTTTTTCCACTGCCGGAAAATAATTTTTCGGAACCGCGCCTCCTACTACCATCTGTTCAAAAACATAAGGCGTTTCCAGATCTCCGGAAGGCTCAAATGTCATCTTTACATGACCATACTGGCCATGACCGCCGGTCTGTTTTTTGTATTTGTATTCCACATCGGATTTCTTGCGGAGTGTCTCACGGAACGCTACCTTCGGTTTGCTCAATGTGATATCTACTTTATATTTCTCTTTTAATTTGCTTACAACAACATCAAGCTGCTGGTCGCCGATACCGTAGATCAGGGTCTGACGGTTTTCACTGTCATTGACAACCTTAACCGTCAAATCTTCCTGCATGATTTTCTGCAATGCCTGGGAAACCTTGTCCTCATCCCCTTTATTCACCGCTTTATAACTCATGCATGTATAAGGCTGCGACAGAGCGGTCTTAATATACATAACAGGATGTGCCTTTGTGGAAAGAGTGTCTGCCGTCGCGACTTTATTTAATTTTGCAAGCGCTCCGATATCGCCGGCATGTAATTCCGGTACTTCCATCGGTTTATTTCCGCGCAGTACATAAATCTTGCCAATCTTATCATCCATTCCATGTTCCTGATTGTACAGAATATCATCCGTCTTAATAACGCCGGAATTTACCTTAATCAGAGAATATTTTCCGATAAACGGATCAACGATCGTCTTAAATATGTAAGCGCTCTTTGGTTTCGAGAAATTGTGGTCTGCGTCAAATACTCCGCTTGACTTGAGATCAATGCCTTTGCACTGTTTCTTATCCGGGCTTGGAAAATATTTTACAATATCATCCAGCAGGGTATAAATGCCCTTTGCCATTATTCCGGAAGCAATGGAAACCGGAACAACAGAACCGTCGCAGACATTCACACGCAGCGCCTCACGAATTTCATGCTCGGAGAACTCATCTCCATCGAAATAACGTTCCATATATTCTTCGCTCGTCTCAGCAACGGATTCAATCAGAGCTTCGCGGAAAATTTCGAGATTTTCGAAGGAATAATCCGGTACGTCCGACTTCTCCACAGAACCGTCATCCTTCCATCTCTTCGCTTTCTTCTGAATCACATTGACATAGCCGACAAACTGCCCGTTCTCACGAATCGGGAGATGGAGCGGCGCTATTTTCTTCCCATACAATTCCTGAAGGTCAACTACAACCTGACGGAAGCTGGCATTGTCATCATCCATATTCGTAACCCAGATCATACGCGGAAGCTGGTATTTTTCACAAATTTCCCATGCTTTCTTTGTGCCAACCTCAATACCCGCCTTGCCATTTACGACAATAATCGCAGCATCTGCGGCAGCGGCAGCTTCCTCCACTTCGCCGACAAAATCAAAAAATCCCGGCGAATCCAAAAGATTGATCTTAGTGTCTCTCCACTCAATCGGCACAACTGAAGTGCTGATTGAAAAACCACGTTTAATTTCCTCTTTATCGTAATCGCTGATGGTATTTCCATCGCTGATTTTCCCCATACGGTTTGTAATTCCTGATAAATAAGCCATTGCTTCTACAATTGTCGTCTTCCCGGAACCGCCATGTCCAAGCAATACAACGTTACGGATCTTGTCAGTGGTATAAACATTCATGTCATTTCCTCCAATACAATTTAAAGTATGGTTATATTCTACTAAACTTTAATTCATTTTGCAACTCTTTTAAGCATTTTCACAAGTTTGTTTGCAGTACATTCGCACTTTAAAGCTTTGACTTTTCCCTTGAAATAAGTTATTATCTATAAAGCGCCGCCAACAGGGCTGCAGAAAAGATATGAATATAAAAATAACGAAAGCAAATGCTTCCTGGATATAAAGGAGGGGTATGTGAATGATTCCAAAAAAAATCGGCTTCATCGGACTCGGACATATCGGCGGTTCTGTCGCAAAGACAATTCACCGCATATATCCCGAGATTCAGATGGTTGCCTATGATACCTGTGAGAAAACATTAAAAATGGCGTTGGAAGAAAAGGTTATCATAAAGAGCTGTTCCTCTGTCGCGAAAGACTTTTCAGACTGCGACTATATTTACTTATGCGCTCCGGTTCTTGACAATACAGACTATGTAAAACAATTATCCGATATCCTGCATGATAATATGCTGCTCACCGACGTCGGGAGCGTGAAAACAGGCATCCATGAACAGATTAAAAAATTTCCCGATCTGGAAAAACATTTTATCGGGGGGCATCCAATGTGCGGCACGGAGCACACCGGATATGAATATTCCACAGCCTACATGCTGGAAAATGCATATTACATCCTGACTCCGACGGAGACTGTAGCTACAGGAAAGGTAGAAGAATTTGAAGCGTTTATCAAATCCATCGGCGCTCTCCCACTGATTCTGGATTACAAGAAGCATGATTTCTCTGTCGGCTCGATCAGCCATCTGCCGACATTAATCGCTTCCACATTAGTAAATCTGGTAAAGGACCTTGATGATGAAAATGAGACGCTCCGCACGATCGCAGCCGGAGGATTTAAGGACATTACACGTGTAGCCTCCTCAGATCCTACCATGTGGGAAAATATCTGTCTTGCTAACCGCAGCCAGATTTTAGAATTGATTGATACTTATATAACCTCTATCAAAAAAATCCGGGAAAAAATTGAAGATTCCGATGGAAGAAACATCAAGAATTTCTTCAGTTCAGCCAAAGAATACCGGGATTCCTTCAATATTTCCCACCGCGGTCCGATTCATCCGGTTTACCAGTTATTCTGTGACCTGATTGATGAAGCAGGAGGAATCGCTACCATTGCTACCATTCTCGCTTCCAACAACATCAGCATCAAGAATATCGGAATTATTCATAACCGGGAATTTCAGCAAGGCGTTTTGCAGGTAGAATTTTATGACAAAGATGCCTACGATCATGCGGTGAAACTGTTACGGAAATACCATTATACTGTTTATGAAAAATAACAGAATTAAATAATCCCCAAAAATGGCGATACCACACGAAACAATTCGTATAACGCAAAACACCCTCTGTTGGGAAACGGTTTTTCTTAGCCGCTTCTCATTCAGAGGGTGTTTTCCTGTCCGCTATTC
>CAZGMH010000136.1:0-5472 GCA_964526765.1 uncultured Eubacterium sp. | reverse complement strand
GAAAATCACATTATCAGGCTGCGTTTTTTCGAGGGCAAAACCCAGATGGAGGTAGCCAATGAGATCCATATTTCCCAGGCACAGGTAAGCCGTCTGGAAAAATCCGCCCTCAAAACGATGCGAAATTACCTGACCGTAAATTAGCCCCGCGAAGAATAAGGCGGCAGTTCAGATTTCAAATGCTGTCAAAAGCATGAAATTTGAACTGCCGCCGGACTTTGTAAAAGCTAAACCGCTATCCTTCATGATAAGGCTGTTCTTCAATACAGACGCCGTGTACGACAAAACGCTTGTCGTCCCCTGCGCTGGTGCAGGTGGATAATGTCACGATATGGCTGTCGCTTGTCGGGCGGATTCCCGTATCTTTGTAGGAGGATGATACCATTTTGTCAATCAGACTCTGGAACTCCTCATCCGGCCCGAATCCCACAGTGTAAATATCACTGGTATCCTCCACATTGTAATAGGAAAAAATCTGGTAACGGTAAACGGCGCTCTCCGTATAAATCGTAAAATACTGGTTGTTTTCCCAGAAACCATCTTCGTTCCGGTACTTTTTCAGACAGCCGAACATTGTGCCGTTCTTCATATTGTGTCCGTATATAATCGAATGGTAATCCGAGAAATCCGGCTGATTCATTTCCTCCAGGAAAATGCATCCGGCGGTATGATAATTGCCGTAAATATCGCTTCTCAGGTAAGTCTCATTGTCGCCGGAGTATAAAACCGGATAGCTGATCGGCAGGCTGTCCGTATCGTCAAACCGGATCCATGCAACAATATCCGGATTTTCTTTCCGCAGAGCCTCAAAGGAAATCTGCACATCACCCCATTGTCCGGGCTGATCTGAATCCTCCTCCCCGCCATCGCCGGTAATCACATAATCCTCCGCAAGCGTCTGATATGTTTTTTCCGAATTATGATAGTCAAGGAGTATCGGCACAAGCTTCGACAAGGCAAATATCATCACAGCCAGCGACGCCAGAATGATGAGCGTACCAGGAAGGCCGCCCTTTTTCCCTTCCTGCTGATTTTCCTCTCCCTGTTGTTTTTCCTCTCCCTGCTGTTTTTCCTCTGTCCGATGTTTTTTCATACGTAACTCTCCTTAATAAACGACGACCGGATACCCGATCTGCATCGTCTCATAAACCGTTTTCATTGCAGATATCGGCGTGTTGACACAGCCATGGGAACCATTTGTCTTATAAATGCTGCCGCCAAATTCACTGCGCCATGACGACGCGTCATGAATCCCCACATTTCCGTTAAAAGGCAGCCAGTAGGTAACTTCTGTATTATAATCCTGTCCGGTCAGGACATAAGGACTG
This sequence comes from uncultured Eubacterium sp., assembly GCA_964526765.1. Taxonomy (GTDB): domain Bacteria; phylum Bacillota; class Clostridia; order Lachnospirales; family Lachnospiraceae; genus Eubacterium_I. Next base: position 4,144 of record CAZGMH010000136.1, on the reverse strand, counting down.
ATGCGGGCGTCGATCGCCCAAACCCCGCCGGAAGGCGTATCATGGCCGTTTGCCACACAGCCGGTCACGACCGGCGTGGACACGACGCATTCTCCATCCTTGTAGCACCACATCGTCTGCTCCGCGATACTGACCTCCACATAGGTGTCCCCGATATCATCCGTATCCCGGCATACGCCCGAATACAAATACACCGGCTCCGTCGTGGCAGTCTCCCCCGCCAGGATCAGCTCCTTTAACGCCTCGGTCGTCCTGGTCTTATGGATACACCAGCCATAATCCCCGCCTTTCAGGGTGATCGTATTTCCGCTGTGGGTCGTAAACTCCCTGGAAAGCCCGAACGTATCATATTTCAAACCGAGCTGATAGACATATTCATACATCTTATCCTCATCCAGCTCATAGGTGAAATTATCGCCAAACGTAATCCACTCCGCAATCTCATCACTGTCCACAACTTCCGTGCGGTCACTGAAATCATATGTAATATTCGCAGTCAGAAGCCTGTTGACTTCCTCACACTCTTTTGCAAGCTCCTCATTATCCTGATAAACCGAAGGCGCAGCATAACAGGATAACTCATCCAGGGAGATTTCGTTTTCTCCTTCATATACGGAAGTGCGGACCGTACTGTAAGTCTTATCGGTATCCAGCTGGTTTCCCAGGGTTTCCGCCACTATCTGAAATGCTCCCTCCTGATATTCCAGATGCGCATCCGTCGGAGGAGCCATATTTGCTTCCTGCATACAGTTCAATCCGTTTATACTTTGACTGAGTTTTTCTTCACTCATGGCGACATTCAGCGGAGTATCCTCTTTTGAGGTGGCTCCCATCAAAAACCACAGAAACGGATTCTGATCGTCCATCATCTGTTCTATTTCCCCCTGATCGTCATAAATCAGGTCCACCTGTTCCGCCGTAATCGTCTCACTGCCATCCCTGGTAACGATATCCAGCTGATAAGCAGATACTTTCTCCGCGACCTTTTCCCTGATCTCATCTACGCTTTGATTCATCAATTTAATTCCAAATACCGTTCCGCGGGAATAAAAATGACTGCTGTAAAAGACCACGCCGACAATATAAATCGCCGCCATGGCAGCCAATACCGTAACCAGGGTCATCCGAATCCTTCTGCGGCGCATCCTCTGCCTTTTCCGTTCCTGTCTTAATCTCGTATTCTGCACTATCCTTACTTCCTCTGCATGTATCTTTCGTTTCCGGGCAAAATTTTTATAGTATCACTTCATTATTGTAACTGTTTTTTGTAAATCATCAACCTTTCCGGCAAAATTTTAATAAAAATGTAATGTTTTGGTCACAGATAAAACAATTCCATCCTCGCGGAATGGACCTTATTCATATTTCGTGATCTCTTTGCGAAGCCGTTTCATGATTTTCTTTTCCAGCCGGGAAATATAGGACTGGGAGATCCCCATCAGATCCGCCACTTCCTTCTGCGTATATTCTTTTCCATCCGGAGCGGATATCCCATAACGGAGCTCTATGATTTTTCTCTCCCGCGCAGACAGCTTCGAAATCGCCCGCTTCAGCAGTTTTTTCTCTACCTCGGTTTCCATATCTTTATAGATAATATCCTCCTCGGTTCCCAGGATATCCGAGAGCAGCAGCTCATTTCCGTCCCAGTCCACATTCAGCGGTTCGTCAAAAGAAACCTCCATTTTCATCTTGCTCGTCCTGCGCAGATACATCAGAATTTCATTTTCGATACAGCGGGAAGCATAGGTGGCAAGCTTAATATTTTTTGCCGGATTATAGGTATTGATGGATTTAATCAGGCCGATGGTCCCTATCGATATCAAATCCTCCACCCCGACTCCGGTATTGTCAAATTTTTTCGCTATGTAGACAACGAGGCGCAGGTTATGTTCAATCAGCCGGGAGCGCGCTTCCTCGCACCCTTCCGTCCCAAGCATTAAAATACAGTCATTTTCCGCTTCCGCCTCCAGGGGCGGGGGCAGGACCTCGGAACCGCCAATATAATGAATATCATTAGAGTTTAAAAAAAGCAGGTTTTGCAGGGTTGGGATCAGCTTTATCTGAAACTTTCCCGGCACTGACACTTTTAAGTACATACGATGCATATCCTTTCCTTATCAACTTTCTATCCGCTCATATAAGATGCGTGAAGCAGCATCTGTACGGACGGGCGCCGCATGATTTTTCCCGGATGCAGCCCGATTTCCGGAGCCTTTATCTGTTTTACCGTACCCTTAAGATAGATATCCATTTTATCTAAGGTAACAACGTCCAGATATGCCTGGTTTTCACTGATCGTATGATAAGGAATTTTCCTGATTTCCGGACGATCCACATTCCATTTGTCTAAAATACTTTCGTCCATGATGCTGATCGGACTGCCGTTTCCCGGATCGCGCAGTAAATTCCCGCTGTCCCAGTATGCGCTGATACTTACTTTTCTGCCTTGCAGCCATAAATCCACCTCACAGACATGACGCAGCGTTTTCTGCCTCAGCATATAAACCGTGAATATTACCGCCGCAAAGATTCCGCAAATAAGAATCTGACCGTTTGAACGGATTCCCGTCTGAATCCTGACGCTCTCCTGTATGCCTCCCATGAGAAAGATAACAAGATAAATCGACAGCAATAAACGCAAAAACTGCCCCCATTCCCCCGGACGGAACACGTAAAATGTCATGAGGGGGTTGAGAATAATATGTACCGTCAGGCGATACAGCAGATAATTTGGAAGATACATTAATAATAATATAGCTGTAAGAACCGTTATTGCACAGGCTGCTACCGCACGCCCTGTTTTTATTTTACGGCTGCAGCATACAGCCGCGGTAATGACCGCCGCGAAATCCATTAAAAAATTCATCAGGAAAAAGACGTCCACATACCATTCATATTCCACAATTCACCTCCCTGCCGCTGATACGTCCAGTATACAAAAAAGCCCGCGATTTTTTTGTCAAAATCGCGGACTTCTTAATGAAATCATTTTTATTTATTTTCTTGTATTTTTCAGGAATTCAGGAATCTTAATGTCCCTGGGCGCTACTGTCGGGGTCGGTTTCTGCGGATGCTGGATCCCGGCGGAAGACACAGGCTGCGCGGCAGGTCTGACGGCGTTTCCGGCAGTTCTGGCAACATTCAGCGTGTTATTTGCAGTATATTTCATGCCCGGCATAATCTTTGAAACCGGCTGCGCCGCCGGCTCCAATCCCGTAGCGATAACCGTAATTGTCGCCGCGTCAGGAATAGACTCGTCATACTTCGCGCCAAAGATAATATTCGCATCGTCGCCTGCCAGATCCTGTACATAACTTGCAGCGTCATTGGCATCCATAAGGGAAATATCGCCGGAAATATTGATAATAACATGGGAGGCGCCTGTAATGGTCGTCTCAAGAAGCGGGCTTGCGACAGCCATCTTAACGGCTTCAATCGCTTTGTCATCTCCTGTAGCCGCGCCAATACCGATATGTGCCAGTCCTTTGTCTTTCATGACAGTCTGTACATCTGCAAAATCCAGATTAATCAAAGCCGGAAGGTTAATTAAATCCGTGATTCCCTGTACTGCCTGCTGTAATACTTCATCTGCTTTTTTCAGTGCGTCCGGCATCGTGGTCCTCCGGTCTACGATCTCTAAAAGCTTGTCATTTGGAATTACGATCAGGGTATCTACATTTTCTTTCAGGTTTTCAATACCGTTTATTGCATTTGTCATACGGGTCTTTGCTTCAAATTTGAAAGGCTTTGTGACAACGCCTACGGTAAGGATTCCCATATCCTTTGCCAGTTTTGCCACGACCGGGGCTCCTCCCGTACCGGTTCCGCCGCCCATACCGCAGGTGACGAATACCATATCCGCCCCCTCCATAGCGGCCGCCAGATCCTCCGCGTTTTCTTCCGCCGCTTTCTGTCCAATCTCCGGCTGCGCTCCTGCACCCAGACCCTTTGTCAGCTTCTCGCCAATCTGAATCAATGTAGGCGCCTTGCACAGCGTCAGCGCCTGCTTGTCCGTATTGACTCCAATAAATTCAACTCCGCCAATGTTTTCATCTATCATCCGATTTACGGCATTATTTCCAGCGCCGCCTACTCCGATAACAATAATTTTTGCGCTGGATTCAGCCCCAATAGACATAATTTC
>CAZGMH010000135.1:0-5477 GCA_964526765.1 uncultured Eubacterium sp. | reverse complement strand
TTCTCCAGCGACAGTTTTACCAGCCGTTCCAGTAAGTCTACCGTGCCTTCGATTCCATAACATGCGCTGTTCAGGCAGATATCAAAATCCGCCGGATTTCCCCATTTTTTGCCGGTGTAATAATTATAGGAAGCTTTTCTCTTTTTATCCGTGCGCTTCACCATATCTTCCACACTTTTCCGGCTTTCGCTGCTGATAAGGACTTTTCTTCGTATGCGGTTCTCCAGCGGCGCCCCGATAAACACGCTCAGGCGCGGAATATTGTGTACCATAAGGACATGCCCGCAGCTCCGCCCTACGATGACACAGTCCCCGGCCCTTGCAATATTTTCAATGACCCGGCTCTGTTTAATATAGTGGGCGTCCTTGCCGCCGATCCCCGGCAGCTTTTCGTCCATATCGTTAATCATCATATCCATGATCTCATCATCATAGAAAGATATTCCCAAACGCTCTGCCAGACGGTATCCGATTTCATGTCCGCCCGCTCCTGTCTGACGCGCAATACAGATTACGACATGATCATTTTCCCCTTTATACATAAGACCGAATCTGTCTCTCGTAAAATCTTTGGAAATCTGTTCACGGATTTCATCCCCGCCCGCGAAAAAGATATCCATATCTGCGCTGAGTTCATCATGACGCTTCTGAAATTCCGCATGTTTATCACTTTTTTCCATCATATCGATCATATTTCGGATCAGAATCAGCTCATCCCGCAATTTATCCGTATTCTGATTCTCCATATCTTCCAAAATCTGTTTTTCTGAAATATGCTTTGCTCCCGGAAATACCTTTCCCAACTGACTGCCGGAAGCTTCATATACATCCGTATCCAACATATAAAAACGTTCCGCCAGATCCCGATAATCGATATCTTTTCCCTCTTTTTTCATGAACTGCACTCCTCCCATCCGGATTTCTTTCTTATCGCTTTTCCAAAATTGATTTAATTACAGTTTACCACTTTATAAAACTTTCCACAACCCCGCCGTTTTCCGATTCGCCGTTTTGCCGCTTTCCGATTCGCCGTTTTGCCGCTTTCCGGTTCGCTTCTTTCCGTTTTGCCGCTTTCCGATTTAAAAATGTTTCTTTTTCTGCTGTTTTCCTGTAAAATATACATAAAAACGAAAAGGAATGATGTTTTATGGAGCTTCCACAGCTTGTAATATTTGATATGGATGGTCTGATTTTCGATACAGAGCGCCTCTTTATGGAAAAGAAAGCGGATGTTTTGAGAGAATACGGATATGAACACCGGGAAGAAGATTATGTCAAAACGCTCGGCACAACGGGGCGTCAGCTGGCGGATATTCTTCATAAAATATACGGGGACGATTATCCTGCGGAAACAATCAGTAAAAAAACGCGCTGCCTCGTAAATGCCGAGCTTGAAGCAAATGGGCCAAAAATAAAGGCCGGCATAAAAGCCCTGCTGCAATGGTTACTGGAAAAGAAAATTCCATGCTGTGTCGCTTCCTCCACTCACCATGATTATGTAGAAAAATATTTAAGCCTCGCCGGGCTGTCCGGATATTTTTCCTTTATCGTGGGCGGGAATGAAATCAGCCGTTCCAAACCGGAGCCGGATATCTTTCTCGCTGCCTGCATCCATTTTCACATTGCCCCCGGGCGGGCCCTTGTACTGGAGGATTCTGAAAATGGCATTCTGGCTGCCGCCAATGCAGGTATCCCGGTTATATGCATCCCGGATTTGAAGATGCCCTCCAGGGACATCGCAAAAAAAACTGCCGCCGTTTTAAAAACGGCGGCTGAGGTAATTTCCCTTTTCTAAAAATTTTTCATCAGGTTTATCATCTCTATCGCGGAGCAGGCTACATCATAACCCTTATTTCCGGCTTTTGTACCTGCTCTCTCAATAGCCTGCTCGATATTGTCTGTTGTCAGAATTCCAAACAATGTCGGCACGCCGGTTTCAAGTCCGACCATTGCCACACCCTTGCTCACTTCCGCGCATACATAGTCATAATGGCTGGTGGAGCCTTTAATGACCGCGCCAAGGCAGAGGACCGCATCATATTTTCCGGACTGGGCCATTTTCTTTGCCACAACAGGAATCTCAAACGCTCCCGGTACCCATGCCAGATCGATGTCATCATCCGATACGCCGTGGCGGATGCATGCATCCTGAGCGCCGCTGATCAGCTTAGACACAATAAATTCGTTAAAACGCGCCGCTACAATTCCGATTTTCACTCCGCCTGCTACTACATTTCCTTCTAATACTCTCATGATAAATCTCTCCTTTTCCGTTTCTATTCGTAATTTGTCATATGTTTCATTTTTTCCTGTTTTGTTTTCAGGTAAAAATAGTCAAATTTCTGCGCTTTAATCTGAATCGGCACACGCTCCTCGATTGTAATACCATATCCCGAAAGCCCGGTGATCTTCTTCGGATTATTTGTCAAAAGACGCAGGCGTTTTGCGCCAATATCACGCAGAATCTGCGCCCCCACGCCATATTCGCGCATATCAGCCGGAAACCCCAGCTTAATGTTTGCCTCCACGGTATCATATCCCTGCTCCTGAAGCTCATAGGCTTTCAGCTTGTTGATCAGGCCGATTCCCCTGCCTTCCTGCCTCAGATAAAGAAATACTCCGCGTCCTTCCTTCGCAATTGCCCTCATAGCTGCGTCTAATTGTTCCCCGCAGTCACAGCGGCTCGAGCCGAACACGTCTCCCGTCAGGCATTCCGAATGTACCCGGCACAGCACCGGCTCGCCGTTTGCTACGTCCCCCATCACAAGCGCCACATGATGATCGCCATTCAAAATATTTTCATATCCATAAATTTCAAATTCGCCGTACTTCGTCGGGAGCTTGGCGTCCGCCTCCCTGCGGATCAGGCTTTCGTTCTGCAAACGGTAATTGATAATATCCGCAATCGTAACAACGGTCAGATCGTGTTTCTCTGCAAACTGTAATAATTCTGTGGTACGCATCATAGTACCGTCTTCACGCATGATTTCACAGCACAGCCCGCATTCCTTTAAGCCTGCCAGCTTCACCAGGTCCACCGTTGCCTCCGTGTGTCCATCGCGGACTAACACGCCGCCCTCTTTTGCCCGCAGCGGGAACATATGCCCCGGGCGGCGGAAATCGGACGGTTTGGCATTCTCCTCCACCGCTTTCATTGCCGTGACAGAACGCTCGGCAGCCGAAATTCCGGTTGTAGTATCCACATGGTCGATAGATACGGTAAAGGCTGTGCAATGGTTGTCCGTATTGGCGCTTACCATCTGTTCTAATTCCAGCTTATCGCAAAGCGCGCCGCTCATTGGCATACAGATCAGTCCCTTTGCCTCGCACGCCATAAAATTTACATTTGCCTGCGTCGCAAATTCCGCCGCGCAGATTAAATCCCCCTCATTTTCCCTCTCCGGGTCGTCAATAACGAGAATGACCTTTCCCCGGCGAAGATCCTCCAACGCCTGCTCAACAGTTCCTAATTCTTTTGCCATCTATATTTCCTCCTATCTCAAAGTATATATTTTTTCATTTTTTATGATAATCCCTTGCTCAGAATCCGTATTCTCTCAGAAAAGCTTCTGTAATCCTGCTCTCTTTCTTTTCTTCCTGTCCGGGCATCATCAATTTTTCCACATATTTTCCGATAATATCACATTCCAGATTGACCAGGTCGCCGACGCGCCGGTTATGGAGCGCTGTCACCTGCTGCGTATGCGGAATCACAGAAACCTTAAAGCAGCGCTCATCTACATAAGCCACCGTCAGGCTGATGCCGTCAATGGTTATGGAGCCTTTTTCCACAATATAGCGAAGCAATTCCGGCCCTGCTGCAATTGTATACCATACCGCATTATCATCCGGGGAAATTGACTGAACGGTTCCTGTGCCGTCAATATGACCGGCTACAATATGTCCTCCAAATCTGCCGTCTGCGGGCATTGCCCGTTCCAGATTTACCTTTGAGCCGGAAGATAACTGCCCCAGGGCGCTGCGGTTCATTGTCTCCGACATCACATCTGCGGTAAAACGCCCTCCGCCCAGGGAGGTTACTGTCAGGCATACTCCATTCACCGCGATACTGTCTCCGGCCTTTGCGCCCTCCAACACCGTCTTACAGCCGATGGTCAGCACGCAGGAACGCTGCCCCCTGCGGATTCCCTGAATTTCTCCTACTTCTTCTATCAAACCTGTAAACACTTTGTTTCACCTCTTTCCTGACTGCTTTTGTTTCAAACAAAATATATAACCGGATTTATTTCCGTACTTTTCGTAATATCCTGAGCATTTCCGGGGCTTTGCCGGACATTCACATGCTCCGTCCTAATCATCCTGTTTCACAGGATATCCGCAAATGCAGAAATCATCACCCAGATGGGTAATCTGCATGTCTGTAAGCAATATCGCATCCTTCATCTTTTCTGCGCCGATTCCTTCTACCGGAGAACGGGCATCCATTCCGCCGATTAATTTTCCGGCTATATATGCATATACCTTGCTGACAATCCCCTCCTGAAGCGCTGAAGCATTTAATGTACCTCCGCCTTCCAAAAGGATACTATCTATTTTCTGTTCTCCAAGAATCGTCATCAATTCCCTGAGGTTCACCCCGTGGGCGCCTTTTGTGGGAATAATCTGAATACCGGCATCCCTGAGGCTGTCTATCTTACTTTGCTTTTTCTGTGAATCCATGACGGCATGTCCGCAGGCTACGATTGTCGGTATCTCTGACGCCGTTCTCACAATCTGACTATCCAGCGGAATGCGAAGCCCGGAATCACAAATAATTCGAATCGGGTCAGGCCCCTTTGCGTTCCGGCAGTTCAGCATCGGATCATCTGCAAGAACCGTTCCGATACCCACCATGATTCCTTTGTACCGTCCCCTCATTTCATGCACCTGCTGCCGCGCCTTCTCACCGGTCACCCATTTGGAATCGCCGGTGGCGCAGGCGATTTTCCCGTCCAGCGTCATTGCATATTTCATTACCACAAAGGGCATTTTTGTCTGAATGTAATGGTAAAATACTTCATTTAATCTGAGGCATTCCTCCTCCAGAATACCGGTTTCCACCTCTATCCCATGATTCCGCAAAATCTGAACGCCTTTTCCCGCTACCAGCGGGTTAGAATCCATACTTCCCACAAACACCCGGGCAATCTTTTTTTCAATAATAATCTCTGTACATGGCGGCGTCTTGCCATAGTGACAACACGGCTCCAGCGTTACATATAAATCCGCCCCCGCCGTATCTTCGGTACATCTTGTCAGGGCATTTCGCTCCGCATGAAATTCTCCATAACGCTCGTGATAGCCCTCACTGATAATCCGTCCGTCCTTTACGACTACGCAGCCCACCATAGGGTTTGGGGACGTATATCCCTCTCCCAGTTTTGCCAGCTCCAGCGCCCGACGCATATATTCTTCTTTTTCCACAAAAACACTTCCTCTCATATCTTTCGGCGATGCTGAGGTTGATGCCATCTTCC
>CAZGMH010000134.1:0-5885 GCA_964526765.1 uncultured Eubacterium sp. | reverse complement strand
CATTGGAATATCGGGAAAATTTTATATGCTGATGATGAAAGAATGATGAAATAATAGCAAAAAAGGGCTTTCTTTCTAAAAGGAACTATGATATAATTTCAACGATATGCAAAAGGAAAGGAGCTTTTTTATGAAACACGTAAAAACATTAAATACAAAAAGATTACAGAATACAGTAAAAAAAGGCGGATGCGGTGAGTGCCAGACATCCTGCCAGTCAGCATGTAAGACGTCCTGCACAGTAGGAAATCAGAGCTGCGAACATAAATAAACCGAAAGAAAACTGACGAAAAGGGGCCGTATGCCAGTGCATGCGGTCTTTGCATGTTTGCAGGAAAAGCAGCAATAAGGAGGAACGGATTGTGGTTCACCAGTATAAGAACAACGGTTATAATATTGTTCTCGATGTGAACAGCGGAGCAATTCATGTGGTGGATGACGTGACCTATGACGTGATCGCCATGTACGAAGAACACACGAAGGAAGAAATTGTAAATATTCTGGAAGCTTCCTATGAAAAGGAAGAAATTGCGGAGGCTTATGGGGAAGTCGGGGAGCTTGTACAGGATGGACAGCTTTTCACAAAGGATGAATACGAACATTATATTATGGATTTTAAAAAGAGGCCGACTGTAGTGAAGGCGCTCTGTTTACATATTGCCCATGACTGCAACCTTGCCTGCCGTTACTGTTTTGCAGGGGAAGGGGAATATCACGGCCGAAGGGAGCTGATGAGCTTTGAGGTTGGAAAGCAGGCGCTGGATTTCCTGATCGCCAATTCCGGCGGCAGGAGGAACCTGGAGGTAGACTTTTTTGGCGGGGAACCGTTGATGAACTGGCAGGTTGTAAAAGACCTGGTGGCATACGGGCGGGAGCAGGAAAAGGTCCATGATAAGAAATTCCGTTTTACCCTGACCACGAACGGCGTTTTGTTAAATGATGAAGTGATGGAATTTGCAAACAGGGAAATGGGAAATGTGGTCTTAAGTATTGACGGACGAAAAGAGGTTCACGACCACATGCGTCCATTCCGCAAGGGAGCGGGAAGCTACGATTTAATCGTGCCAAAATTCCGGAAATTTGCAGAGAGCAGGAATCAGGACAAGTATTATGTGCGCGGCACTTTTACCCATTATAATCTGGATTTTTCAAAGGACGTGCTGCATCTGGCGGATCTGGGATTCAAACAGATTTCCGTGGAGCCGGTAGTTGCGGAGGACTCGGAAGAATATGCCATCCGCGAAGAGGATTTGCCGGTATTGTTTGCCGAATATGACGCCCTTGCCGCAGAGATGGTGGAAAGAAAAAAATCGGGAAAGGATTTCAATTTCTTTCATTTTATGATAGATTTAGAGGGTGGTCCCTGCGTTGCAAAGCGTTTGTCGGGATGCGGTTCGGGGACGGAGTATCTGGCTGTGACGCCATGGGGGGATTTGTATCCCTGCCACCAGTTTGTCGGAAATGATGAATTTCTGATGGGAAATGTGTGGGAAGGCGTGAAAAATACGGATATTCGGGATGAGTTTAAATGCTGTAATGTCTATGCAAAGGAAAAATGCAGAAATTGTTTCGCAAAATTCTATTGCAGCGGCGGCTGTGCAGCAAATTCTTATCATTTTCATGGGCATATCAACGACGCATATGATATCGGCTGCGAGCTTCAGAAAAAAAGGATCGAGTGCGCGATTATGATGAAAGCGGCTGAGGTTGAGTAAAAGAATCAAATGCGCTGTTATGATGAAAGCGGCTGAGGTTGAGTAAAAGAATCAAATGTGCTATTATGATGAAAGCGGCTGAAGCCGGAGAAAAACGGAGGTAAAGGAATGAAAAAAAGGAAAGGGGTAATAGTCTTTATCGTATTTATCGCAATCGTACTTCTTTTGGGCTATTACTCATATGGTATCGTGAGAGGTACCGTGGACAAGAATGACGAGACAGGCATTAAGCTTGGCCTTGACCTGGCGGGCGGCGTAAGTATCACTTATCAGGTAAAAGATGAGGAAAATCCTTCCTCAGAGGATATGAAAGATACGATTTATAAGCTTCAGAAGCGTGTTGAGACATACAGCACGGAAGCGGAAGTATATCAGGTAGGCGATAACCGTATTTCCGTGGAGATACCGGGCGTGTCTGATGCAAACGCTATTTTAGAGGAGCTGGGAACGCCCGGCAGCCTGCAGTTCCAGACTGCGGACGGAGAAGTATTTATGACCGGCGAGATGGTATCTGACGCGCAGGGCGGATCCTATACGGACAATACCACCGGACAGGTTACGTATGCGGTAGATTTGACGCTGACGGATGAAGGCGCTGAAATCTTTTCCGAGGTGACTGGCGAAAATGTTGGAAATTATCTGCCGATTTATTATGACGACGAGTGCATCAGTTATCCGCGGGTAGAATCCCAGATTACGGACGGGAAAGCGCAGATTACCGGTATGGACAGCTACGAGGAAGCGGAAACGCTGGCTACCCAGATCCGAAGCGGCGCCCTTACGCTGGAGCTGGAAGAACTTCAGTCTGAAGTGGTAGGCGCGAAACTGGGTTCCCAGGCGATCAGTACAAGTATTTATGCCGCTATTATAGGTATTTTGATCATTATTGTATTTATGATTGCGATTTACCGGATTCCCGGCCTGGCATCCGCGATTGCGCTGCTGATCTATACGGGAATTGTGCTGTCGATCCTGCATCTGTACCACATAACCCTGACGCTGCCGGGTATTGCAGGTATCATCCTGTCGATCGGTATGGCGGTGGATGCGAATGTCATTATCTTTGCCCGTATCCGGGAAGAGATTGCGGCAGGAAAAACAGTTTCGCAGGCTATTGACACAGGTTTCAAAAAAGCCTTTTCCGCAATTTTTGACGGAAATATCACCACTTTGATCGCCGCCGCCGTATTGGGGCTGCGCGGTTCCGGTTCGGTCAGGGGATTTGCCGCGACGCTGGCAATCGGTATTGTATTTTCCATGTTCACAGCGCTGCTTATTACGAGATGGATTTTAAAAGCGCTGTATGGTATGGGATTCCGGGATAAGAAATTCTATGGTGAGAAAAAAGAGAGAAAAGCGATCAACTTCCTTGGAAAGAGAATGCTTTGCTTCACAATATCCATTGCCGTTATTGTGATTGGATTCGTCGGTATGGGCGTCAACAAAGCTTCAACCGGAAATCCGTTGAATTTCAGTCTGGAGTTTTTGGGCGGTACGTCCACTACGGTGGCGTTCGACAGGGATTATACGATTGAAGAAATTGACAGTGAGATTGTTCCGTATATCGAAGAAATTACCGGTGACGGAAATGTTCAGACACAGAAGGTTGCCGACAGCAATTCTATTATCATCAAGACAAGAAGCCTGAGCCTGGATGAGCGCGAACAGTTCAATACGGTGATGGAAGAGAACTTTGGCGTGGCTGAGGAGGATATTTCGGCTACGAATATCAGCTCTACGATCAGCGGCGAGATGAGGAATGATGCAATCTGGGCGGTTATTATTGCAACCATCTGTATGCTGATTTATATCTGGTTCCGTTTCAAAGATATCCGGTTTGCAGGAAGCGCGGTTATCGCGCTCGTGCATGACGTTTTGATCGTACTTGCGTTTTATGCATTGTCCAGGACGTCCGTGGGTACCACATTTATCGCCTGCATGCTGACATTGGTTGGTTACTCCATCAACGCTACGATCGTTATTTTCGACCGTATCCGGGAAAATCTGGCTGCTGCGGCGGGCCGCAGGAATACGGATTTGAAGGAAGTAGTAAACAACAGTATTACCCAGACATTGTCCCGGAGCATCAATACATCCCTGACGACGTTTATTATGGTATTCGTGCTGTTTATCTTAGGCGTGTCCTCCATCCGGGAGTTTGCGGCTCCCCTGATGGTCGGCGTAATCTGCGGCGGTTATTCCTCCGTATGCATTACAGGCGCGCTCTGGTATGTGTTTAAAACAGGATTGAAGAAAAAGAAATAAAGAGATGAATCGAAAGTAAAGAGGGAATCCCGGTTTTGCCTGCGGCGGAACCGGGATTCTCATATAGATTCGGATTTGTGAGGAGAGACCAATGAAGCCGGTAGAAATCATATTTATATGCTATCTCATCATAATAAATCTTGTCGGATTTTTTATTATGGGGATTGATAAAAGGAAGGCGAAAAAGCATAAGTGGAGGATTCAGGAAAAAACATTATTTCTGATTGCAATTTTGCTCGGAAGCGCCGGAACCTGGTGCGGAATGTATGTTTTCCGCCACAAGACAAGGCATTGGTATTTTGTGATAGGGATGCCTGCGATTCTGGCGCTGCAGATTTTTTTGTGCGTAAAATTTCTGGCATAAGCAATCCGGCGCTGCCCGGATGAATAAAGTTGCGGGATATGTCCATAATGAGGAGGAAAGAAAAAACTTGCAGGAGAGGTGGCTATGTTTCGTATTCCAAAACATATTGGCGTGATCCCGGACGGCAATAGAAGATGGGCAAAATCACACGGGTTAAACAGGGAGGAAGGATATGCATATGGTCTGGAACCGGGATTGCAGCTTCTGCGTGCCGCCAGAAAATATGGCGTGAAGGAATTGACATATTATGGATTTACGGTGGACAACTGCAAGCGTCCGAGAGAGCAGGTAGAGGCTTTTTCAAGGGCATGCGTAGATGCAGTGAAAATGATTGAACAGGAGAACGCGGATTTATATGTGGTGGGGAATACAAAGTCCTCCTGTTTCCCAAAAGAACTGCTTGCGTATACCGGGGGACATAAAAGTCCGGATGAATGCAGTGAAAAGACGATAAGAGTGAATTTCCTTGTGAATTACGGATGGGAGTGGGATATGAAAAATTCCTGGGCGTCTCAGGAAATTCCGAGGGTTGACATGGTAATCCGGTGGGGCGGTATGTGCCGCCTGTCCGGTTTCCTTCCCATTCAGACGGTGTATGCAGATTTTTATATTATCAAGGATTTGTGGCCGGATTTTAAGGAAGAACAGTTTGAACGTGCGTTGAAATGGTATCAGGAGCAGGATATTACCCTGGGCGGGTGATATCCTGCTCCCCTCTTTTTAATAATACAGCGGACTGAAAGTTTTGGTGAAATCATTGTCCGGGGATTCCAGTAAGAATGTATGTACAAAATCAACCCCCGGTTTCAGGAACGGGAACTTGTCGGAAGTTGCCCAGTCCGGCTTGGTAAATGCAGGAGGATTGGTAATTAATGCGTTCGTCCAGTCGTCGTTGCATTCAAACCAAAGTTCGGACAGCCGATTCCAGTGGCGCATCAGATTTGCAAGCTTTTCGCCGCCTTCTTCCTTGTTATCGTCGGTGGTAATCGGGAGCGCGCTTCCCTCAAATTCGATGGCTTTATGGCTGAAAAAGCGGATTAAGCCCGGCATTTTCATAATTTCCTTTGCCTGGACATCCAGGAAAAATTTATCGCATTCTTCTTTGTCTGCCCCTGCCGGATAACGGTATGCGATAACCCATCTGAGAATCGGATGCTCCTCATAGGACCAGTCAGCGCCGAGGAAATCCTCTGTCGGCTCAGCCGGAATGTGAATGATATCAGCCTTGATTGCGTTGGATACCGGTTCCGGCGTCATGCCGATTAGTCCTTTGTGTCCACGGCGGTAGTTGATATCATATGCCCAGTTTTCGTGAATCCGGTAGGTATACAGCCCTTCGTCCTTTGCCCCTTCCGGCGCAGGTACCGGGCGGTATAAAAGATAACGGTTTGTCCACGGATACTGTGTCAGTACATCCGGTACATGAGAGCGGCGGAACCAGCGCTCCATTGCCGGACGGGCATTCTCATCCAGCAGGTTGTGAAAAATCACCATTTTTTCCATTGTCATAGGTAAAATACCTCCTTCGTTATAATATGTTA
>CAZGMH010000133.1:0-5903 GCA_964526765.1 uncultured Eubacterium sp. | reverse complement strand
AACGAAGTGCAGAGCGCAGGGATTCGGAAATGAATTATGTCAGCAAAGCTGACCCGAATCCCGCGCCAGGACTCGCGAGCGAGTCTTGAACACAGGAAATCGCATTGCGGTTTCCTGTGATATGATTTTCGGAGGAGATAAACTGCAGAAAACAGACGGAGGGATGAAGATGCGGATAGGATTGCGGGAATTTGATACACAAAATCAAACTTACATTATGGGAATTTTAAATGTGACGCCGGATTCTTTTTCGGATGGCGGGAAATTCAATTCCCTGGATCGGGCGCTGGAGCATACGGAGCAGATGATCGCACAGGGCGCTTCCATTATCGATATCGGCGGAGAATCCACGAGGCCCGGATATGAAATGAAGCTGTCCAATGAGGAAGAAATGGAGCGGGTTTTGCCGGTCATTGAAGCGGTGAAAGCCAGATTTGACATTCCTGTTTCCCTTGACACTTATCACAGCGCTGTTGCAGAAGCCGGAATTGCAGCGGGTGCGGATTTGATTAATGACATATGGGGATTAAAGTTCGATCCCAGGATGGCAGAGGTCATTGCAAAGGCGGATGCAGCGTGTTGTCTGATGCATAACCGCCGGGAAGCCGGCTACGCCAATTTTATGGAAGAAATGTGCAAAGACCTGGAAGAAACTATTTCTCTGGCAAAACAGGCAAAAATTGCGGACGATAAAATCATTCTGGATCCGGGCGTTGGTTTTGGAAAGACTTATGAGAATAACCTGACGGCGATAAAATGTCTGGACAGGATACGCAGGCTGGGATATCCGGTTTTGCTTGGTACGTCCAGAAAATCAGTGATTGGCCTGACCCTGGATGCGCCGGTGACAGACCGGATCGTCGGGACGGCTGTGACGACTGTCTATGGAGCGCTGCATCATTGCGCCTTTGTCCGCGTACACGATATAAAGGAGAATATGCAGGCGATACAGATGGTACGGGCGATTATGGAGGCAAGTGATTAAATGGATCAGATAAAAATACAAAATCTTGAGGTGTTTGGACATCATGGGGTGTTTTCGGAGGAAACAGCCCTGGGACAGAAATTTTTGATAAATGCGGCGCTTTACACGGACGTCCGCGAGGCCGGGCACAGCGACGATCTGCATCAATCGATTCATTATGGGGACGTCTGCCATTATATGACGCATTTTATGAAAGAACATACTTATAAGCTCATTGAATCTGTGGCGGAAAATCTGGCGGAGGCGATGTTGTTGGATATTCCCAGGCTTCGCAGGGTAGATTTGGAAATAAAGAAGCCCTGGGCCCCTATCGGTCTTCCCATCGAGACTGTTTCCGTGGAAATCAGCCGCGGCTGGCATACGGTTTATCTGTCCGTCGGTTCCAACATGGGAGACAGGAGAGCTTATCTTGAGGGAGCGATAAAACAACTGAGTGCAAATCAAAGGATACGGGATGTAAAAGCTTCTGAGTGGATAGAGACGGAACCTTACGGCTACACAGAACAGGAACCGTTTCTGAATGGAGCTGTCCGTCTGGAAACAGTTTATACGCCGCAGGAATTGTTGGATGAACTTCATGTAATAGAGAATCGCGCCGGAAGACGGCGCACGGTTCACTGGGGACCAAGAACGCTGGATTTGGATATTCTTTTCTATGATGATGAGATTCTGGAGAAGCCGGAACTGATCGTTCCCCATCCGGACATGGCAAACCGGATGTTTGTGCTGGAACCGTTATCACAGCTTTGTCCGGGGAAAGTACATCCGGCGCTTCGAAAAACCGTACTGCAGATGAAAAAGGAGTTATCATGAAAAAATATCAGTATATTTTCTGGGATTTGGACGGAACAATTATCAATTCCTATGAGGGCGTTTCGAATTGTGTGAGATATGCTCTGGGGCATTTTGGCGTGGCTGTGGAAGAAAATCAAATGCGCAGGTTTATCGGGCCGCCCCTTCGCCGGTCATTTCCGGAATACTGCGGCCTTTCGCCGGAGCAGACGGAAGAGGCGGTCAGATTATACCGGGAGCGCTATGTGCCGGTTGGCGTATACGAATGTGAATTATTTCCGGGAGTGGGGGAGACGGTGGAAGCCTTTCGCAATGCGGGGCTTGTGCAGCTGATTACTTCCTCAAAACCGGAAATGCAGTGCAGGCGGGTGTTGGGGAAATTTCATCTGGCAGAACAGTTCGACGGAATTGTGGGAGCCAGCAACGACGGAAAAATTGATACGAAGATACAGGTGCTGAATGAGGCGTTTCGGAGGATGGAACAGCAGAACCCGGATTTTTCCAGAGAGCAGGTTGTGTTGATCGGAGACACTCATTTTGATGCGGATGGAGCGCGGGAAGCCGGAATTGACTGCATCGGCGTCAGCTATGGATTCGGTACAAAGGAAGAACTGCTGGAACATGGGGCAGTGGAAGTTTACCCGGATTTGCAGGCGCTCAGAAAAGCATTCGGTCTGCCAAAAGACGAATAAGCCATGTGCATCGCAGGGGAGACAATTCAGACACAATTCAGGTTCCGACGGTCGGAAAAGGCTGGAAAAAGAAAAAAGTTTTTAAAGATAGCGGAATGAAATTGTGCGTATAAAAGGCAAAATTATAAGAAAATTAAATAAAATATCTGTTAATTTAAAAAAATAAAACAAATTTTCAAATTATCTGACAATTTAGAGAAAAAAAGGGGTTTACATTTCCGGTGAAAAGATGTATAGTATTTTCAGCGTTTGGACGGACGCCTGTCCGCAATAAAAGAACCTGGAAAATTACACAGAAAGGAAGATAGGATGAAACTTCATATGAATGAGAGCAGTGCGAAGCCCGTCGGGATGTACGACCCGGGGTTTGAGCATGACAACTGCGGTATCGGCGCGGTAGTCAACATTAAAGGCTTAAAAACCCATGAGACGGTGGAAAACGCATTAAGAATTGTAGAAAACTTAAAACATAGAGCAGGCAAAGACGCCGAAGGAAAAACTGGTGACGGAGTAGGTATTCTCTTACAGATATCTCATAAATTCTTCTCCAAAACCATGAAATCCCTCGGCGTCTTTTTGGGTGGGGAGAGAGATTACGGCATCGGTATGTTTTTCTTTCCCCAGAACGAGCTGAAACGCAACCAGGCAAAGAAGATGTTTGAGGTTATCATAGAAAAAGAAGGGCTGGAGCTTCTGGCCTGGAGAGTTGTTCCGACAGACCCGTCTGTCATCGGACAGAAAGCGGCGGACTGTATGCCCTGTATTATGCAGGCGTTTATCAGGCGCCCGGATGACGTGGAGAGAGGGTTGGCTTTTGACCGGAGGCTGTATGTGGCGCGCCGCATTTTTGAGCAGTCCAACGATAATACTTATGTGGTATCCCTATCCAGCCGGACCATCGTCTACAAGGGCATGTTCCTTGTGAATGAGCTGCGCCTGTTTTTCCCGGATCTGCAGGATCAGGATTACGAATCTGCAATCGCGATGGTCCACTCCCGCTTTTCCACGAACACGAATCCGAGCTGGGAGAGGGCGCATCCGAACCGTTTTATCGTACATAACGGTGAGATCAATACGATCCGCGGCAATTCGGATAAAATGCTTGCCCGTGAAGAAACGATGGAATCCGAACATTTAAAGGGAGAATTGACAAAAATCCTTCCGGTAGTAAATACGTCAGGCTCCGATTCCGCAATGCTTGACAATACGTTGGAATTTCTTGTTATGAGCGGTATGGATCTTCCGCTGGCTGTGATGATTACGATTCCGGAGCCGTGGGCGAACAACCATATCATGAGCCAGAAGAAGAAAGATTTCTACCAATACTATGCGACGATGATGGAACCATGGGACGGTCCGGCGTCCATCGTTTTCAGCGACGGCGATATTATGGGAGCGGTGCTTGACCGCAATGGCCTGCGTCCTTCCCGGTACTATATTACGGATGATGATTATCTCATTCTGGCATCGGAAGTCGGCGTTCTGGATATCGACCCGACCAGGATCGTGACCAAGGATCGCCTGCGCCCGGGAAAAATGCTTCTCGTGGATACTGTCAAAGGCATCGTGGTAGATGATGATGAACTGAAAGAATCCTATGCGGGCAAACAGCCTTACGGACAATGGCTGGATCAGTATCTGGTGGAACTGAAAGATCTGAAGATCCCGAATGTCAGGGTGCCGCGGTATACGGATGAGGATCTGACCCGTATGCAGAAAGCGTTTGGATACTCCTACGAGTCCGTAAAGACTGTTATGCTTCCGATGGCAAGAAACGGGGAAGAATCCACTGCGGCGATGGGGATCGATACGCCGCTGGCGGTTTTGTCCGATGACCATCAGCCGCTGTTTAACTATTTTAAACAGTTGTTTGCACAGGTGACAAATCCGCCAATCGATGCGATTCGTGAAGAAATCGTGACTTCCACGACCGTTTATGTCGGCGAGGACGGCAATATTCTTGAGGAGCAGCCGAAGAACTGTCAGGTATTAAAGATTACAAATCCGATTCTGACAAACACGGATCTGATAAAGATAAAATATATGAAGAAAGAGGGATTTAAAGTAGCTGAAATTCCGCTTCTTTATTATAAAAACACCAGTCTGGAAAAGGCGATCGACCGTCTGTTCGTGGAAGCGGACCGCGCATGTCATGACGGGGCGAATATTCTGATCCTGTCCGACCGGGGCGTGGATGAGAACCATGTGGCAATTCCGTCCCTGCTGGCGGTTTCCGCAATGCAGCAGCATCTGATCAAGACAAAGAAACGGACTGCGCTTGCCATGATTTTAGAGAGCGGTGAGCCGAGGGAAGTGCATCACTTTGCTGCGCTGCTCGGCTACGGCGTCTGCGCCATCAATCCATATCTCGCACAGGATACGATCAAGCAGCTGATAGACGATCATATGCTGGATAAGGATTATTATGCCGCGATAGATGATTATAATGCGGCAATTCTGCACGGTATTGTAAAGATTGCTTCCAAGATGGGTATTTCCACGATCCAGTCTTATCAGGGTTCCAAAATTTTTGAGGCAATCGGAATTGATAAGTCTGTCATCGACAAGTATTTTACCGATACGGTCAGCCGTATCGGGGGAATTACGCTGGATGATATTGCAAATGACGTCAACGAGCTGCATTCTATGGCGTATGATCCGTTAGGACTGCGCACGGATCCGTCGCTGGACAGCAAGGGACACCACAAAATGCGCAGCGGGGCGCTGAAACATCTGTACAATCCGCAGACGATCCATCTGCTGCAGCAGTCCACAAAGCGCGGGGATTATGGGCTGTTCAAGCAGTATACGGGACTGATCGACAGCGAAAATGATATTATGAATATCCGGGGAACCCTGGATTTTGTCTATCCCAAAAAGGGGATTCCGATTGACGAGGTGGAGAGCGTAGACTCCATCGTGACAAGATTTAAGACAGGCGCAATGTCTTATGGCTCTATTTCCCAGGAAGCCCATGAGACGCTGGCGATTGCCATGAACCGTCTCCACGGCAAATCAAATTCCGGCGAGGGCGGCGAGAGCCTGGAGCGGCTGGATACGGATCGCTGCTCTGCAATTAAGCAGGTGGCGAGCGGGCGTTTCGGCGTGACGAGCCGTTATCTTGTGAGCGCGCAGGAAATCCAGATTAAGATGGCGCAGGGCGCAAAGCCGGGAGAGGGAGGGCATCTGCCGGGCAAAAAGGTATATCCGTGGATAGCAAAGACAAGACTTTCCACACCGGGCGTGAGCCTGATTTCCCCGCCGCCGCATCATGATATTTATTCCATCGAGGATTTGGAACAGTTGATTTTTGATTTGAAAAATGCCAACATGAGGGCGCGGATCTCCGTAAAACTGGTTTCGGAGGCCGGAGTCGGCACGGTTGCGGCAGGCGTCGCAAAGGCAGGGGCGCAGGTAATCCTGATTTCCGGTTA
>CAZGMH010000132.1:2079-5915 GCA_964526765.1 uncultured Eubacterium sp. | reverse complement strand
GTTATCGTAAATCCTTTTGAAAGTATTTGAAAAATCACATTGACGTATTCATTGTATAATTGCATTGACATCCCATCCCGGAAACCTTATACTTATTTTAATTTATATTACGTTTGTAAGATTTAAGGAGGGAATTTTTTTGCCAGCGCTGCCCCAAATATCCGAAGCCGAATTTGAAGTCATGAAAATCGTATGGAAATACGCTCCTGTCAGTACAAATGAGGTGACTGCAAAATTATTAAAAACTACAAGTTGGAGCCCTAAAACGATACAGACCCTGTTGAAACGTCTCGTGACAAAAAATGTACTGACCTACGAAAAGCAGGGGCGGGTATTTGTATACACACCCCTTGTGAAGGAAAACGAATATATCAGCCATCAGAGCAGCACGTTTCTGAAACGATATTATAACGGAAGCGTCGCCGCCATGTTATCCTCTTTTCTGGAAGATGATAAATTGTCAGCGGCGGATATCGATTCGCTGCGTGCGCTTCTTTCCAAAAACAGAGACTCCGGGGAGGAATAAATTTGTTTCATTTTAGCATCAGCTTTTTTTACTGTAATATCATTATCGCAATATTTATCGGCGGCCTGATGTTTATAAAAAAGCTTCTTAAAAAAAGCCTGTCGGCACGGCTGCAATATAATCTGTGGTTTCTGGTATTTATTTTGCTCACAGTTCCATTTCTGCCGTTTCGTCTGCGGGGGATACCCCAGATAATTTCCCGGATTGCTGTGTCAGATGGAGGCGCTTTTTCCTCCGCAGCTTCCCGCCGGGCTGCCGGAATTGCTCTGCAAAATGTTTCCTCAGACTGGCTTGGCGATTTTGCCATCTCCGTAAACAGGGGAAATCCTTCTCTCTTTGGCCGGATTTTTCTTATAATATGGATTGCGGGTATGCTCACCATGATGATCCTGATGACAAAATCAGGACTGCGGCTTTACCGGATAGAAAAATCTGCCCTGCCCCTTCAAAACCAGAAGGTGCATCAGTTGTTTGATGCCTGCTGCCGTGAAATGCATCTTGGGAATAATATTGCTCTTTACAGCACGGCATTTTTCAAATCCCCCGTTATGCTCGGCATCCTTCGGCCGCGCATTTACATTCCGCTGCATCTAATCTCCGACTTCCGCGCAAAAGACATGCGGTACATACTTTTGCATGAGCTGCAGCACTACAGGTATCGTGATGCTCTGGTCAACTGCCTGATGAATCTTGCCAAAATTCTATACTGGTTCAATCCTCTGGTATGGTGTGCGCTGAAGCAAATGCGAAACGAACGGGAAATCGCCTGTGATTCCTCCGTCCTGGAGCTTTTGGAAAAAAGGGAATACAAAGATTACGGCAATACGCTTCTAAATTTTGCCGAAAAAATCTCCCTGTCCCATTTTCCCTTTGTCTCCGGCATCAGCAGCAGCTTAAAGCAGATGCGGAAACGCATTATAAATATCGCTGCTTATCAACCACAATCTTTCCGAAAAAAGCGCAGGGGACTGGCTCTCTATCTCCTGATTGCCTTTATCGTATTTGGATTGGCTCCGGCGCTCTCCGTCCGCGCTTCGGCAGATGAATACCGCCCATCCGATGTGACGGAAAAAGAAGAAACAAAAGCCTTGAATCTTTCTTCCTATTTCAGCGGCTATAGGGGAAGTTTTGTATTATATGATGCCTCTGCAGATAATTGGCAGATTTATAATGAAGATTACGCCGCCTTGCGTGTATCTCCCGACTCCACTTACAAAATATATGCCGCCCTAAACGGTCTGGAATCAGAGGTCATTACGCCGGAGCAGTCGTCTATAGCCTGGGACAAAGAAATATACCCTTATGAAGCCTGGAATGCGGACCAGGATCTTGATTCTGCCATGCAAAATTCCGTAAACTGGTACTTTCAGTCCATTGATGAAGAAATCGGAAAAGATTCTGTCAAAAATTATATACAGAAAATTGGTTATGGAAACGAAAACGTAAGCGGAGATTTATCTTCCTACTGGCTGGAATCCTCCCTGAAAATATCCCCTGTTGAGCAGGTGGAATTATTAACAAAATTTTATAATAATGAATTTCAGTTGAAGCAGGAAAATATCGACGCGGTAAAAGCTTCCCTCCTTCTGTATTCTTCGGCTGACGGCAGCTTTTATGGAAAGACAGGCACCGGGCGTGTCAACGGTCAGGATATAAACGGCTGGTTCATCGGATTCATTGAAAACGGCAGCCATACTTACTTTTTTGCGACAAATATCCAGGGTGCCTCCGGTGCGGCAGGAAGCAAAGCGGCGGAAATCACCTTTTCCATACTATCGGACCTGTATATCTGGAATCAGTAACAGATTATTAATTATGAAAGAAACGGAGACTTATCTACTATGAAAAAACGGGCATGGATGTGCTGGCTGGTCATATTCATTTTATACGCAGTATTCACCGGAACTTTTTTTGCCGCCCGAAAAATTTTGGGCAGCTGCAATCTGGAATACCGCAGCAATTTTGTATCGCTGAGCTATATTGTCATTTGGCTGGCGCCCTGGCTGTTCGGGCTGTTTCTGATTATACGCCTCAACAAATTTCTGCGGTACAAAAGGCAGCAAAACAGATGGTTTCCGCTGACGATCATCCTTCTGGTTATCTATCTGGTCATTATGGTTCTTGTCAGCGCTTTTTGGGGAGTTGTCGGCATTCTGAAAAGCAGCACAGAGTATCGGGAGGGAGACATCCTCAAAGTGACCTACAGCGTATCTCTGCACGATACAGAAACCTATTACTGCGACATTATTAATCCCTTTTTAAGACGTCCCTTTGAATGGGATTCCGAGCGGGAAATTGCCCTGCTTAAGGAAAAATATCATATGACATTTACCCTTTCCGCAAGTGATGACGGCATCCGACGATATGTTCCGGAAGCGTATCCCGGCGTGGAAATCCGTATATCAGACTATGTGCCGCTTAGCGATGATTTTCCCGAAAAACTGGCGTCATGGTACTTTTCTAACACATGTGAAACCGGACAAATCCACACTCTCTGGCAGTCAAAAAAGGACACGGCTTCTTTTGATGATACTTTTGAGCTCGTATTAACCGACGAAAACAATCTGGAAACATACGCGAAAGACGCTGCACGTTTAATTGAAACCGCATGCAGGGATTCATTTTTTGATACCAACACGGGGTGGCTGAACTGCCGAATGATTATCGGCGGTCAGGAACATACTTTTGCCCTGTACTTCGGTGCATACAAACCCTTTGCGGAAGACGGAAAATCCTCAGACTACTATGCCGACCCCCAAAATGTGCTCACCCGGATGAAAGAAGAATGGCACGAATTTGAAACAGATATCAGGGAATATGTCAAAGATTCCGAGAAAGAAGCCGTTTTGGAAGATAACGGCAACAAAGACAGCACTTCGAAAGACGTAACAGGACAAGACGATTCTGCCGCGTATCCCGGAATGCTGACAGATTCGGAGGAATCACATTCCTCCGCCGCAGCCCTTCTCTATGAAAATTTGACGGGAAGCAGCGAAGGATTCGTGGAGTCCTACAATGCCAAAGACAATCTGTATGTAATAATCAGCCGTGAGGACATTCAGGAAAGCGGACAAACCCTGACAAAACAGATTTCCATTGTATATGACCGGATATGTACAAACGGAAAATACTATCTGTTTGCATTATATGAAGATACGCTGGATGAGACCAATAACAAAGTATCTGACACAAAAATGCTCGATTACTATGCCGTCAACCAGTATACCCGGGAGGTCATCTCCTCCGGCAAGCGCTCCTACTCCACCACCGGGAGCACAGAATATCAGGAAGCAACCGGAGAATTATAACC
>CAZGMH010000132.1:0-1979 GCA_964526765.1 uncultured Eubacterium sp. | reverse complement strand
ACTGTCCGCCAACTGTATTTCCGTATCTATGTGTTCCGTATTGGAATACTGTGAAACCGACATTGTAATTTCAAAGGGAAGCTGTTCGCAAAAGCCAAGCCCTGACAAGGACTGTTCCAGCTCCTCTGAACCTATATTTAATGCTGCTTTCGCAAAGTATATATTATCGGAATAGATTAAGGCATTTTCCAAAATCACCGGTTCATACGTATGAAGCGTTGTCACATAATAGGAGCCCCAGGAGCTGTCTTTCTGCCAGCTTAGCCCCTCATTTCCGTAATCTTCCAACGGATCGATATTCCCTGATTCCAGCCCGATTGCGGCGATGACCGGCTTAAAGGTCGAGCCGGGACACCATGTCTGACGGAATCGGTTATATAATGGCTGTCCTTCGTCATCATTCAATTCTGTCCACCGGGCATCCGACATACCTAAAATAAAATCATTCGTATCATAAGAGGGCGTGCTCACCAACGCCAAAACTTCACCTGTATATGGATTCAGCGCCGCAGAACAGCCTTTATCCTCCTGAAATTGTTCATACAACATCGACTGAAGGGATGCGTCAATCGTCAATTTAATATCTGCCCCGTTCTGTACGGCCTGTACCGCCAGCTCGGATTTCAGATTGCCCTCTGCATCCTCGATGTAGATTTTGCATCCGTCCTGCCCTTTTAATTCTTTCTCAAAAAGCGCCTCCATTCCGCTCCTTCCGATTACGCTGCCGGAGCTGTACCCCTCTCCCGCATGTTTTTCCAGATCCTCCGCAGTGACATTTTGCACATATCCAATCAAATGCGCCGCTGCTTCCCCGAGGGGATATTCCCGCACCGTCACATCAGAAATCATAATTCCCGGAATTGCAAGCAGGTTATCCTGACGCTGCTTTTCCTGTAATACTCCCTCATCCGGTTCCAACGTCATCAAATCAATTTCTTTCACTTTTGGAATTGTTTTCACAGGCACAAAAGAATCCTCCGTGACCCAGGATGCAGACAACTTCTTTTCGATTGTCTGGGCATCCATGTCCAATAATGCTGCAATTTCCTCCACTGCTGCCTGTCTGTCTTCCAGCTTTCCCGGCACAATTCCAACAGAAGATGCAATCCCCTGCCCCGCCAGAATCTGACCATTCCTGTCGAAAATCTCTCCTCTCACAGCCTGCGTTGTGGATACCCTGACTTTATCGTCAGCTTCCAGCTCCGGGAAAATCAGGCTGTCCTCCCAGACCAGCCCATATCCATCTTCCCCTTTTATGAAATGGGCTTCATTTTCAAAGCTGACCGCTCCGGCACATGTATCGAAGGCCATTTCGTATTTAACAGCTTCTTCTTCATCGGATTGCTCCAAAATATCTATCTGTATGTTTTCAATGCCGATTCCCTCATAGATTCTGGAATTGCGCTCCACAAAGCTCTCCCTGCTGATATTGCCGGAAGCCTCCACATCCAGCATCGCATACATTTCCTCAAACTCGCCTTCAGAAATATGATTTATATACTCCACCAGCAATTCCTCCGGTGTCCTAAAGGTCGTCCTCCCCATAAAAATCGGAACCACAAATACAATTCCGCACAAAACAGCGGCAGCCCCCGCCAGGACGACAAGCCAGCCTGTATTTTTCTTACTCTTTCTGTTTCTCCTATTTCTTTTCTTCATCCTGCCCTCCTCAGAAATTCTTATATCCGGTCAACTGACCGTCAATAGCTGTCACGCATTTTCACATTGATATAAAACGAATGCAGCCTAAGTACATTTTCTAAATCTTACACTTGTAAGATTTATATGTCAAGTAGTTTTTGCTATTTAGATTCAGGCATCCAAAGCCTGTATTCCAGGAACAAAAAAACATGCGGCGTGAAGTTTTTTCTCAAATTCCTCACACCGCATATAAATACATCATTATCCTTATAAATGCATCATTATTCTTATAAATACATCATCATTCTTATAAATACACTATTATTCTTATAAATACA
>CAZGMH010000131.1:0-5961 GCA_964526765.1 uncultured Eubacterium sp. | reverse complement strand
GCCATGTTCTCTTACATATGGCTTTTTTATCTCTACAGTGTTCGGACAGGCATCATCAAAGCCTGATATTACCTGTCCGAACGCAATGTCATTTTATACGCTTTTGGGAACTTCCCTGTTGTTATTTGCAAAATTCTGAAGCACGACCAGCGGTTGATAAGAACTTGTGTTTCTGATAATGACGCCGACTGTTGCCGCCGTCTCGGATACGAAAAATTCATCCCCCGTAATATCCTCAAAGCGTACCAGTTCCGGAGCCTCACACTCGAACTTTCCAAAAGTTCCGTGCCCCTGGACTACCAGCGCGCAATAGCATGCCGCATCCTTAAGAATATATTCCCTGCCCGGCATAACCGTAACCTCTTTCGCGGCAATCCACTCATTTGCATAAGCTACCCATTTTTCCACAGCTTCTTCTGTCTCACATCTGAGTTTGGGAGGCCTGAAGTAAACCTCTTTGTAATCACTTCTCGTACTTTCCTCCCAATCAATCTGATTGAAAATAGCTTCCAGATTGTCTTTATCTTCCTCAGGAATACAATCTGTTAAAAGGTTATGTCCGTTTACCTCACCCATTGTCACATTTTCCATAATAGTATTCACGTCACTGTTCCACTGGGGTTCATATGTTACAAGGGAAGCCGGTGCATGAATCACTCCCGCCGGCGTATACCAGCCGGTTCCAATCTGAATGCGGTAAGCCCTTGACAGCTCCGTGATACGGTTGTCCCTGATATCATAATCCCTCAGGCGCTGCATTACCTGCTCCTTGGTTGTGGACGGATCAAAACCAAAATAAGTAAGCGGCATTCTCCCCAGATAACCGGAATTATACTGCGGCGGAAAATAATAAGATTCCGGTTTTCCATGCATACCTATCCTGTTCGCCTGTTCTTCTGTCAGATGCAAATGATGAAACAAAGGCTTATCATAATCATAAACTTTTGCAAATGTCGGCCATGTCCCATACTTTTCCATCAATTCGTCCCCGATCAAATCGACGCCCAGTTCATCTACATAATCCCTGAACAACCGGGTGGTCTTTGTATCTGCATCTTCCAGCACAAAACTCATCCCTTCGTTCTCACCGGTTTTTGGTCCATTTAACGCTTTTGCCAGAGAACCAAGCCAGCGCTCGCAAATCCCCCCTCGATCCATTCCCAGTGCAAAATAGTCATCCGGATGCAGTCTGAGCCGCTTGCCAGGCTCATTGAACCCCCTCGGCACCCATGTCGGCATCAAATGCAGGATACCGTTTCCCCGCTCAAACACTTCTCTGATTTTTGTCATAATGATAATACCTCCTTAAACAGTTTCATTCTATCGATCATATGTCCCGTTTTCTTTATGCCCTCGTCCAATTCGAAGGGTCAGAAGCTTTTTTGTATCCCGTCTTTCCAACCGAAACAAAAATTGCTTCGGCATCTGTATATTTTGAAGCCCCCTGACGTGCCACACAGCCTTTCTGATACCAGATAAAGGAACCCGGCCCGTAAAATCCCCTGTCCGATTTCATGATGCCTTTCAGCACATAATAGCCATATGCGCCCTCTGCAGTGTGCCAGTCCAGTTCCCACTTTGCCGGAAGCATTCGCAGACTTATGTACATATCCGTCTTTTCATCCTCCAAAAGTACCTTTTCATAAAAAATTCCTCCCTCAGGATCCGATTTTTTCTGCCACGGTATTGCATTCGCATCTGCCACATATTCCCTCAGACCGTTCTCTTCCTTCTTCCGGTCTTCTCCCGCCTCGTAAAGCAAATCAAAAGCTCCGGCTGTCATAAAATAAACTCTTACATCCTCTGTATCGACAGCGCCGTGCTCCGCAACAGTTCCGGCAGGCCACCACAAAAATGTACCCGGACCATACACGCCTTTATTTGTTTTCAGCATACCGTCCAGCACATACATTCCGTGTGCGTGTGTATGGCGATGCCACGGCGTAACCATACCTCTCGGATACAGATTTTCTTTCAACAGCACGCCGGTGTCCGGATCCACATAAAAATATTTTCCATAATCGCTGCATGTATCATCCGGCGGCGTCGCCACCCACGCAATTCCCGCCCTCTCCGCAGAAAATTCCTGCCTTTTTCCATTCATTTTAAGTTTCCCCCTTTCATAGTATCACAAGCCGCTTTGCCATCGCGGATCAGGCGCAGAAAATTGTCAGTCTGAAATGCTGTACGCGTTGTAAACAATCCGTCAATATCCGGCTGAACAATCAGTGAATTGCAATTTTCCATATTTACACTGCCGCCGTACAGGACAGGGACACTCCGTCCCGCCTCGCCAAAAAGCTCCGCAAGCGTAGTTTTGATTATGCAGTGCATTTCCTGTGCATATTCCACCGGGGCAGGGGTTCCGTTGATTCCGATGGACCATACCGGTTCATAGGCAATCCAGATATTTTTTATCTGCCCCGCCGTAACGCCGTGCAGCCCGACTTTCAACTGGGTGCGGAGAACCTCGGCGCTGATACCGAACTCTTTCTGCGCAGCAGTTTCCCCGATACAAAGAAGAACCGTAAAACCATGTTCCAGCGCCTTGAGCGCTTTTTTGTTTTCCATCTCATCTGTCTCCCCAAAACCGTGCCGCCTCTCGGAATGACCGATCATTACCAGGTCGATTCCAAGTTCTTTAAGCATGACAGGAGAGATTTCCCCGGTGAACTGCCCCTCGTCTTCCCAGCACATATTCTGGGCTCCAAGCATAATGCGGTCCCTGGGTATACACTTTACTGCGCTTTCCAGGGAGGTGAATGAAGGGATAAAAAACAGCTGCACATCTTCCCGTTTCAAATCCCGCGTAGCTTCTTCCATCGTCTGCAAATATGCAATGGTATCCTGAATGGGCTTATACATTTTAAAATTGCTGCCAAAATATAATTTTTTCCCCATATTAGTTTCCGTCCTTACCCAAACTAAATGCCGCCCGGACAAACCGCAAAGCCTGTCCGTGCCTGTCTGGCTTTGTCATATGTATTCAAGACTCGCTCGCGAGTCTTGGCGCGGGATTCGGGTCAGCTTTGGCTGACATAATTCATTTCCGAATCCCTGCGCATCCTCGCGGAGCGTATATCAGAGGGGAGATTAGACTCCCACTGATACAAATTTGTTACTCGCCGCCTATAGAGGTGGGAGTCATCTCCCTTCTGATATAAGCGTCTACTTTTGGCTGGGAAGCGCATCCGGGAACAAATTCGTTTGTCAGAAATTCCGTGACAAACATCTCTCTCTCCTTACTTCCGGTTGTAAATGCGCCCATGCAGAGAATATTGGCATCATTGCTCAGTCTTGCCCTCTGTGCGGAATAAACATCCGATGCCAATGCCGCATATGCTCCATGAACTTTATTCGCTGCAATCGACATTCCGATTCCGGTACCGCACAGCAGAATCCCTCTGTCATACTCCTTAGACGCAACCGCTTCCGCCACCGCAAAGGCAGTATTTGCATAAATAGGATCCTCGCTTCCGAAATCTTTCACTTCGCCATAGCCTTTTGCCGCAATATAGGCAATCACAGCCTCCTTTTCTTTCTGTGCATTTGGATCGCACCCTATCGCTATTTTCATTTTTTATTCCGTATGCCGTTCTTTGCGGCATACCCCTCCTTTCCGATAAACAATTTTTTAAAACAGACTTACCTTATCCTTCTGTTATTCAGACATTCTCTGCAAATTCCCGTATTCCTCTATTATTTCAGACATTTTCCACAAACTCCCGCATCCCCTGAAAAATCAGCCAGACAGATGTGGCTCCGGCATCCTGGTATCCGATTGCCCGTTCCATCAGAGATTTTGCGCGGCCATATTTCGCGATATAATTTTTCGTATCCAGCATGCCCTGTTTTGCCGCCTTCTCTGCCGCCTTAAGCATTTCCAACAGGCTCTTATCCCTGTTTTCCTCCATCGCGCGCACAGCCGGCGCAAGGGCGTCCACCATCGTTTTATCCCCTTCGCCTGCGCCCCCGCGCTTCTGAATTGCCTCCAGGCTTTTGCGCTCCATATCCGCAAGCTCCGCCGCCAAAATCCGGGACTTCGGTTCCATTCCTTCTGCCCCCGCCAGATACAGGCTTCCGAAAATGACGCCCGACGCGCCTCCCATCGAAAGAAGCATGGCTGACCCTGCGGCTTCAAACACTTCATACACATTGTCTACATTCTGCATACGCCAAAGCTTTTCCCTGACCTTCTGCATTCCCCCCGCCATACCGATTCCGTGATCGCCGTCGCCGATGGCGCTGTCGATTTCCGTCAAATAAGACTTTTTTTCAATAATCTTGTCCGCAATATACAACAGCATATCCCGCGCATCCTCGGCATCCAGAGATTCCAATATTCCGGTACGTTTCCCGGGGGAATAAACTACCGGGCTTTCCTCCTCTTTATCCGATGCTGGTAAAACAAAATCATCTTCTGGCTCCTCCGGCAGCGTCCTGCCGGAAAGCTCGCCCTTTGCATAAAAGGGGCAATAACACGGCATATCATAATAAACCTTCAACTCGTCATCCAGCTTCAGCAGAGAAATGGAAAATCCACCCATTTCCAGCGTCGTGCAATAACTGTTAAAATCCGCGTCATGTATTTTTATCCCGTCCTGTTTCAGCCGCTGATTTACCCTGCGGAAAATAATTGCCAGTTCTGACATGGAAGTTGAGCCAAGCCCGTTTATCAGCACGCATACCTCATCTCCCGCCTGCAATCCGCCGTAATCCGCCATAATCTGATCATACATTTTATCCGCAAGCATGTCCGCCGGCTGCATCTTTGTACGCAGCACGCCTTTCTCCCCATGCAGACCCATGCCATATTCAATCTCATCCTCCCCCAGCTCAAACAGAGGTTTTGGGGCTCCCGGAAGTTGGGCGGGAGAGGTGGCGATTCCAACGCTTTTTGTATTGTTCCTTGCTTTTTCTGTAACCCTTGCAGCCTCTTCCAGGGACAGCCCCGCATCGCAGGCTCCCCCCGCCACTTTAATTACCAATACATTTCCGGCAATTCCACGGCGATCCTGCTGTCTTTCAGGGGGAGCGCTCGCTACATCATCCTGTCCCCGGACATGAGCGGTACGAATGCCTTCACTGTTTAAAAATTCTTCCCCCATGTCGAAATTCAGATTATCGCCGGCATAGCACCCATAAACAAACAGGACGCCCTTTCCCTCATCAACCGCTTTTCCTATTTTATAAATCGTATTCGGATCCGGCGAAGCAAAAATATTGCCGCAGGCAGATGCATCGGCCAGTCCCTGTCCCACAAACCCGGTATAAATAGGTTCATGTCCGCTGCCGCCTCCGATTACCAGCGCAACCTTGTCCTTTCGTCTCTGCCTGCCAATCAGCCCGTTTACCTCCGGATGTTTCTGAAAATATCGTCCGTAAGCTCCGGCAAATCCCTCTAACACCTCAGATACAATATCCTCCGGCGCATTCATGATTTTTTTCCCCATTATCCAGCCCTTTCTTTCTTCCGCCGCTTCAGGCTGAAATCAAATCGATAATGCCGTCCGCCATTGCCTGCAGGATAATACAGCAGGATGTCGCTCCGGCATCCAACACGCCGCGGGAACGTTCTCCCAATCTGCTGGAACGTCCATATTTTGCTATCATATCTTTTGTAGAATCTCTCCCACTTTCCGCCGCCTTCTTCATATCCACCAATGCCTTTTTAAAATCCGTTCCGTCCGATACCGCCTCTTTTAACACATCTACGGCCGGCGATAAAGTATCGACCAGCGTCTTGTCGCCTACTCTGGCATCCACAATTTCATACAGTCCCTGCAGACCCGCATCCAGCATATCCGCAAAATCTGCCAGCCCTATTTCTTTTTTATCCGCCCCGGCGTCTCCCATCTCCATGAAAATTGTTCCGTATATCGGTCCCATAGAGCCGCCAATCTCATTGAGCAGAATCATGCCAAGTTCATTCAGGCCATCCGCAAATCCAATCTCCTCCTG
>CAZGMH010000130.1:0-6033 GCA_964526765.1 uncultured Eubacterium sp. | reverse complement strand
CCATGCCGTCGGATGGAGTGAAGTCCCCCATGCCGTCAGATGGAGTGAAGTCCCCTATGCCGTCGGACGAGGTGAAATCTTCTCCGTCTCCGGCAAAGTCCCTGCCTCCCATATCGGCATTCCCCGGGTCAGTTCCTCCATTTGGAGAAATCCCGGCAGCATCGCTCTGTATGGCAGATGCGCTGCCGCTTCCGCCGCCGGCTGTAATATCAAAGGTTCCGCCTTCTATCAGAAGATCTGTTTCCGCCTGTATCCCATCTCCCGAGGATACAATCGTAAATGTCCCGTCTGTAATCAGGATATATCCTTTATCCTCATCATTATCATTATTTGATTTTATACCGTCATTGCCCGCAGTCAGATCAAATGTACCTCCGCAGATCCGCACAGAATCACGGCCGGCCAGCGCATTGCCGCTGACATTTGCACAGATAACGCCCCCTGTAATAATCAGGTCGTCCGTACTCTTGATTCCATGCGCGCTGCTCTCTGTCATATCAGAATCAACCGTAAGGCTTCCCGTCCCGTTGACTGTCAGGCCGCACTTGCTGTAAATCACGGCGTCCAGATCCTCCGCCTCTGATTCACCAGACCATTCTCCGTCTATGGAAACCGTATTTTCGCTTCCCTCCGCCAGGGTCAGGTACACATGGCCGGCATCCTCTACATAAATTGCAGGTTCGCCTGTCCCTGCAATATCCACGCCGTCCAATACCAGTTGGATTTCGCCGTCCTGGGCGTTTACCACAATTTGTATTCCCGCCTGTTCACCGGAAAAAACATAGGTTCCGGAAAGGGCAATATACAGCTTCCCATTTTCATACGAAGCCCCCGTGCCGTCAATTTCCGTTGTATCTCCCAGCGCGATATATGTCGCTTCCTCTTCACTCCAGGAACCATCCAGATCTTTCCGGGAAAAACAGCTGTCTTCCGATATATCTGACGAGGACGCAGACACCGCCTTTTGGAAACCTTCATACATAAATAAAACCGTCACAAGAACTGTCAGACAAATAATGACCATACAGATCAGGTTCGTATATTTGCTTTTTGACATTATAAAATTCCCCCGACTTACATATATTCTCCATTATAGCTTACTAAAACAGCGCTTCCCACACCCTGTACATCATTCAGGGCATTGATAAAATCCGTATCGTCTGATTTCAGGCGGATTTCATAGGTCAGCTCATACAAATCCTTCCTTGCCGTTTTACTTTTCAGGGAACAGCGTTTTGTGTGCTCGGATAAAATCCGGACGACAGCCTTTTCCGCCTCCTGGTTATCGCAGCTGATCACAGCAATATAAGGACGGGTATGGGTTTTCCTGTTTGCAAACAGATACAGGACCACACCGATAAAAACACTTCCGAATACAGCAAGGGGAATCAGACCGGCTGCAAGCACAATACCGTCCGCAATCGCCCAGAATAAAAACGCGATATCCATCGGCTCCTTGATCGCCGTCCGGAAACGAACGATGGACAACGCGCCTACCATACCAAGGGACAATACAATATTCGACGTGACCGCAAGGATGACCAGGGTCGTAATCATCGTCAGGGCTATAAGCGTCACGCCAAACCCGGAAGAATACATAACCCCCTGATAGGTCGTTTTATAGATAAAGAAAATAAATACTCCGATTCCAAAGGCCAGCGCCATGGCGAGAACCATGTCAGAAATGCTGACCGCCGTTACATTTTCCAAAAAGCTTGACTTAAACACATCACTAAAATTAACCATATTTTTTATTTCCTTTCACTTCATTGATTTGCCTGGCAGCCGGCCAGACTCTTATTCCTGTTTTTAAAAATCATAAATCCTGCATACCGCATATTTTGAAAACGCAGCCGCTCTCCGGTTTTGAAGCTGCACAGCGTCGCGGACGATATCAGGAAGATAGGCGTCCCATTTCACTTCCAGGATAATATCGTCCCCCACCGGAACCGTCACACAGTCCGGATCCAGAAATCCCGAGCAATACAGGCTTGTCCGCAAATGATAATCCAGAGTCACTCTCACGTTTCCCGCCGGATATGTAAAAGGTTCCCTGTCATAATCCACAATCGTCGTTGGGCGCAGCCGTTCCTGCTGCATTTTGTAATAAAACTCCCGAATCAGTTCATTATCGCTGCCGGTCATCCACCCGGTATTTCCCTCCAGAAGCGACTGCACCTGCCCCGCTTCTATAATGGCTGACTGCTTCACGCACAAATCTTTTCTCTTGCTCTTTTTTTCCAGATGGATAAAACCGGTATCGTCATTGTAATAACGGATACGGTATTTATCCCTGTTTTTTATGCCGTCCAGTTTCTCCCGCAGCGCTTTGTTTTCCGCATTGTCAAAATATAAGCTTCTGATATGGTATATCCCCTTTGCCCCGGCATGGATATCGGGATATAACACGGTGCGGAGCCGCTGCCTTAAGACAACATAATCCGCAAAATTAATATTATGTTTTACCTCATGTCGTTCATTCATAAATTCCTCCTGTCTCAATTATGGCTTGCCCGCAGGGCTTTTATTTCATAAGAATATTGAGAATCCATTTCTTATAAAGATTCAGGTGTCAAAAGCCTGTATTTCATTTTATATATGACAATCTGCACAATAAGTTTTTTATATTCGGGCAAAGGAATTCGGCGTTCCATCACAAACACGTTGATTTTTTTGTTTTGCTGCGCCGCTTATCTGTGTACAGAAATCAAAACTCGCGCTAAAAGCGCTCAAACAGTTGATTTCTGTACACGCTATGCTCGCAAAACTGCAAAAATCTGCCTATCGTTTGTTTATGGAAGCGCCGATGCCCTTGCCCGGATTTTAAAAAATTTATGGTCTTGTGCAAATTGCCATATTCGAAATAGAGCACAGGCTTTTGACGCTCGAATCTTATAAGAGATAAAGTGAAATTCCATTTTTCTTATTTACGCTCATGCTAACATATGGCGGAAAATAATATAATAGAGTTCAACAAAAGTTCACGGTTTTTTTAAAAAAAGGACATGAATCCAACTATATGATCCGATGCATGTACCTAAAAAAGGATGTTCCTGATTTCACTTTTTTGATACATGAAATCAAAAACATCCTCTGTCCCATGCCCGGGAATATACCGTGATCCATGCCGCCCATGGGCCGCCGGACCCCGTCCGCCGATTCAAGACCCGCTCCGTTCTGCCAGCCGGATTTTACAGATAAGAATATCCCATCAGGCTCTCATCCACTTCCCTCGCCGCTTCGCGTCCCTCCCGGATTGCCCATACGACTAATGACTGGCCTCTGTGCATATCTCCGGCTGTAAACACCTTTTTCACATTTGTCTTGTAGGAACCGTCTTCCGTCGCCACGTTGGTCCTGGCGTTTAAGCCGACCCCAAAGGCGTCCGCCGCATACTTTTCCGCGCCGAGAAATCCGGCTGCAATCAAAACAAGGTCCGCCTCCATCTTCTGCTCGGAACCCTCCAACGGAACCATGTTCATACGCCCGGTTTTTTCATCCTTTTTGCTCTCCAGTTTTACGGTTATGAGCCCGCAGAGATTTCCGTTTTTATCCTTCAGAAATTCTTTTACCGTCGTCTGGTAAATCCGCGGATCATGGCCAAACACCGCGATTGCTTCCTCCTGACCGTAATCGGTCTTGCAAACCTTCGGCCACTCCGGCCACGGATTGTTCTCTGCCCTCGTATCCGGCGCCTTCGGCATCATCTCAAGCTGAACGACAGACGCCGCGCCGTGGCGCATACAGGTTCCCACACAGTCGTTTCCGGTATCGCCGCCGCCGATGATGACTACTTTCTTTCCCATGGCGGAAACATATTTTTTATCCTTCAGGCCGGAGTCCAGGAGGCTCTTTGTCGTCCGGGACAGAAAATCTACGGCAAAATAAATACCCTTCGCATCTCTGCCCTCTGCCCTGATATCCCTCGGATTTTTTGCCCCGCAGGCGAGAACGACCGCATCATATTCTTTCAAAAGCTTTGCAGCTTTCTCATCTTTTCCCACATTGACCCCTGTGACAAAGGTAATTCCCTCCTCTTTCATCACGTTGACTTTACGGTCAATAATCTGTTTCTCCAGCTTCATATTCGGGATGCCGTACATCAGCAGCCCTCCCACGCGGTCGTCACGCTCATAAACCGTCACCAGATGCCCCCGGCGGTTGAGCTGGTCGGCAGCGGCAAGTCCTGCCGGACCGGAGCCGATGACCGCCACCTTTTTCCCTGTGCGGATCTTCGGCGGGTTTGCACGCGCATATCCCCTGTCATAGGCATTTTCAATGATTCCGTGCTCATTTTCCCGCACAGTAACCGGCGAATCATGAAAACCGCAGGTGCAGGCTGCCTCACAGAGAGCCGGGCAGACGCGGGATGTAAATTCCGGAAAGTTATTCGTCTTATGCAGCCTTTCATACGCCTGCTCCCAGTTTCCCGTATAAACCAGATCGTTCCATTCCGGCACCAGGTTATTCAGCGGACAGCCGCTGGTCATTCCCATCAGCGTCATGCCGGACTGACAGAAGGGGACACCGCATGACATGCAGCGCGCGCCCTGTATCTGCTGCTCTTTCCGGGAGAGATACACATGGAATTCGTTAAAGTTTTTGATACGCTTTTTCGGGTCCGCCGCCGTACTCACCTCCCGGCCATATTCCATAAATCCTGTTGGTTTTCCCATATTTTCTCCCTCCTCTATCTGTCAAGATTGGCATAAAAAGCTTCAATCTGTGCCTGTTCCACATTGTATCCTTTTTCCTCCATCTGGACGATGGCGGTCTGCATATGATAGTAATCATAAGGAATAATCTTTTTGAATTTCGGCAGGTATTCCCCGAAATTGTCAAGAATCGCTTTTCCTTTCTCGGAATTGGTCAGCGCCACATGCTCCTGGATCAGTTCTTTCAGTCCCTGTACATCATACTTGTTTGTCAATTCCTCAGTAAATACCATTTCCTTGTTCGTCCTCGTATAAAGGTCATTGTCCTCATCCAGCACATAGGCAACGCCGCCGCTCATACCTGCCGCGAAGTTCTTGCCTGTTTTCCCGAGAACCACTACCTGCCCTCCGGTCATATACTCGCAGCCATGGTCGCCGACGCCCTCGACAACTGCAATCGCGCCGGAATTGCGCACACAGAACCGCTCCCCCGCCACACCGTTGATAAACGCTTTTCCGCTTGTGGCGCCGTAAAGGGCTACGTTTCCAATGATAATGTTTTCATCCTGTTTGAATTTAATTCCTTTCGGGGGATATACGATCAGTTTTCCGCCGGAAAGCCCTTTGCCGAAATAATCGTTACTGTCGCCCACCAGCTCCAGTGTCAGGCCATTCGGGATGAAAGCGCCAAAACTCTGTCCCCCCGCTCCATTACATTTCACAATAAAGGTATCATCCTCCAACGTATCCTGATATCTCCTCGTGATTTCCGAACCGAAAATTGTGCCAAACGAGCGGTTTGTGTTGGATACATTGACTTCAATGCTGCGTTTCTGCTTCTGTTCCAGCGCATTTTTCATCTGTTTTAACAGGATCCTTTCATCGGCGCTTTTTTCCAGTTCGAAATCATATACTTTTTCCGGGTTAAAAATAACCTTATCTTTTGCATCCGCAAACGGATTATTCAAAAGATTGCTTAAATCCAGTTTTGCCGCGTGGCCGGTCAGATTATCACGTACTTTCAGGAGATCCGTACGCCCCACCAGTCCGTCCACCGTGCGGACGCCAAGCTTTGCCATATATTCCCGCAGTTCCCGGGCAATAAATTTCATAAAATTCATGACATACTCCGGCTTGCCGGCAAAGCGTTTCCGAAGCTCAGGATTCTGTGTGGCGATGCCTACCGGACAGGTATCCAGATTGCATACCCGCATCATTACACAGCCCATTGTCACGAGCGGGGCCGTAGCAAATCCAAATTCCTCGGCTCCCAGCATTGCCGCAATCGCCACGTCCCGTCCGCTCATCAGCTTACCGTCGGTCTCGATGCGGACTTTATCCCTCAATCCATTCATGATCAATGTCTGGTGCGTCTCCG
>CAZGMH010000129.1:0-6039 GCA_964526765.1 uncultured Eubacterium sp. | reverse complement strand
CGTTAAAGGTTACATAACTTGTAAGATATAAGATGCAGGACGGCAGTTTTCAGTTCATGAAATAAGCCGACAAAACAAAAAAGGATGTTTTCTGTTTTTTTATGAGAGAAACGGAAAACATCCTTTTTTTGTTGCGGGGGGGGCAACAACGGGGGGATAAACTGCAACAAAAACCCAAAATATACGCAAAGAAATATGCAAAAATGCAAGAAATACGTTATCCCTATTTTTGAAAAAATTGGCATACGATTTGCATTTCATATAGGCATCAGCGGAAAAAACAAATGACCGCGAAGCAATACTATATTATTAAAAAGAAAGAAGGAAAAAACATGAAGAGAAGAAAATTGATCAGTTTATTATTGGTAGGAACCATGGCAGCGGCGTTGCTGGCAGGATGCGGTTCCGGTTCTGACGACAGTGATACACAGGAACAGCAAGGACAGGCTTCCGCCGAAGAAGAGAACGCAGGTGGCAGCGATACGTCTGCTGATGTAGGCGAAAGTTACAGTTTTGCACAGAATATCTGGGGGACTGGCGCATATCCGCTGGATATTATCGTACATGCGACAGAAAAGGCGGCGGGAGTGGCAGGTGTAACGACAGACCTGGCAGACAATCAGTTTACCTCCGACAATATCATTTCCGGTTTGCAGAGCCAGTTGGCGGCAGGAACGGATGGCGTTCTGTTCTTCAGCGTAGTCGATACGGTATTCGGTTCTGCTCAGGAATTGTGTGATGCGCAGAATGTGCCATATGCGCTGGTAACAAATTTCCCGCAGGATGAGGAGACATTCGATTCTATTAAGGCAGATGAACTGTTCATTGGCGCCTCTTCTCCGGATCAGTATCAGATGGGAGTTGAGATTGCAGATGCCGCACTGACAGACGGTAATACTACGGCAGTAATCCTTGCAGCGGCAATCGGCGATTATTCCCATGATCAGCGTATTGAAGGTTTCACTGCGGAGTTTGAGGCTAACGGCGGTACGGTTGTACAGGTAATGCGCTGCTCTGACCCGGCAGAATCTACTACAAAAGGCAACGATCTGCTGATGGCAAACCAGGATGTTGATTGTATTTACGCTTCCGGCGGCGATTATCTTTCAGCAGTATCCGGTATTGTAGCCGGAGATGATACATATGCGGATCTGGATGTTTATGGCACGGATGTTGCCCCGGATTTGATTGAATATATTAAAGACGGCACAATCAATGCCATGAATGGCGGTAATCATGTAGATGGAGCCGTTACCCTGTGCCTGATGGTAAATTATCTCGATGGGCATCAGATTCTTGACGAAGATGGCAAAGCTCCGATTATTACTATGAGTACTTATACGATTACAGCGGATAATGCAGATGTGTTTGCGGCGCTATATGAGGATGAGAGCTGCTTTATCACAACTGAGCAGTTCCAGACGCTGCTTTACAGATACAATGAGGATGTAAGCTATCAGGATTTCCTTGACTTTGCGGAATCTTATTCAGCTGAAGTATTAAACTACACAGCAGATTAATTTGCAGATTTTGCTTCCGGGAAAATAATTAAGAGTTTGGCTTTTCAGTTTCAGAAACATATAGACCGCATGCTGCCGGAGAGCGGTATGCGGTCTGCCTTAGTATAAAGGCGGTTGAAAATGAGAAAGGAAGTAAGAAATTGAATAATGGAGGAAGTATATGAAAACAGCACAAATAAGAGGACAATCGAAAAAGCAAAAAAGAATCATTATATTGATTGTCCTGATAGCGGCGGCTATTGCCGCGCTGGCGGTTCTGAATATATTGACGGGAGGAACGCTCCTGTCAGCGAAGAACTTAAAGAATGTCTGGGCAGGTTCCTGCGTGCCGACGCTGGTAGCATTTGGTTTTCTGATCGTATTTACCGGAAATGTAACAGACCTTTCACCGGGCGGTATCGTAATTCTTGCCGCAACGGCAACAGGCCTGGTTGGAAATGCGTTGGGTATTCCAATGATGATTGCAGCGGGTACAGCGGTCGGGGTGGCATGTATGCTGGCGAACTTTCTGGTATATCGTCTGACCAAAATCCCGCCATGGATTGCAGGGCTGGGACTTTTGATGGTATATGAGTCGATTGCTGTAAATTATGCGACAAATGTTGCTGCAAAAGGACAGAAAGTTGTAGTTATGGATAATGCGATTCGCGGGCTTGGCCAACAGCCCGGCATTTATGTATGTTGGATTATCGGCATCGTGGCGGCTTTCATTATCTTTAATCATACCTCGCTGGGCATTAATTACCGCGCTGCCGGCGACAACGAAGAAGTTGCAAAAATTATGGGAATCAACGTCGATAAGGCAATGATTCTTGGGGGGATTGTGGCAGGCGCTTTTTTTGGTTTTGGCGGAGTGGTTAAAGAGAGTTATGCATCTTTCGTAAATGCGCAGTCCGGTCTTACTTCTTTGAGTACGACTTTTCAGCCGATGGCGGCGGCATTGCTGGCTATGGCGTTGGGGAACTACATAAATGTGGTTATTGCAATCCCAATCTCTACTTTTCTGATCACATTAGTTTTTAATGTTTTGACTTTGTTCGGCGTGCCGTCCGGCACTTTTCAGGATTTCGTTCTTGGCATCATTGTAATCTGCTTTGCTGCACTGGCGAACCGAAAAATGAAAGGGGTAGTGAAGTAATGAGCGAAGTGTTATTGAAGATAGAAAATCTGAATAAAAGCTTTGGAATCACCCATGCAAATGTGAATATCAATTTTGAACTGAAACGTGGTGAAGTACGGGGGCTTGCAGGGGAAAATGGTTCCGGAAAATCTACCCTTTTGTCCCAAATTGCAGGTCTTTATGGGAGCGATTCCGGGAAAATGTATAAAGACGGTAAGGAATATGCACCGAAAAATCCTGTAGAAGCGGGAAAACGCGGAATAGCGATGGTTGTGCAGGAACTGGGAATGATTGGTTCCCTTCCGGCAGGGATTAATATTTATCTTGGAAAAACGAAGAAATTTGTAAATACGAAAGACTTGCAGAATCAGGCAAATATGATTTCTGAACGCTGGAATCTCCCGAAAGTAAATTTAAGCCGTATGGCAGGTACAATGAATATCGAGAACCGCAAGATGGTTGAATTGATTCGCGCTCTGGCATCAGATCCGGACATCCTGATTCTGGATGAGGTGACACAGTCCCTGTCCCAGGACAATCGAAAAATCCTCTATGAACTGATTGGAAATTTTAAGAAAGAAGGACGTTCTATCATATTGATTTCACACGATTTGGAGGAAGAAATCAGACTGACGGATTCTATTTCCGTTTTAAGAGACGGGGCACTGCTGGAAACACTCGATACCCGGGAACTCACCGAAGATATACTGAAACGCAAGATGGTAGGCCGTGAACTGAACGGGGAATATTATCGGACAGATTGGGAGGAGCAGTATGAAGACGAAGTGATTTTCTCAATGAACAATATTACGACAGAATCTGGTATTAAAAATCTGAATGTAAAGCTGCATAAGGGTGAAATTTTGGCATTCTGCGGATTAAGCGATTCCGGAATCCATGAAATAGGACCTATTGCTTACGGATTGACGCCCCCTATGGAGGGAGAGGTGATTCTGGACAAGGATAAAACCAGAATTACCGAATCGATTCAGGCTCTGGAACACCACATGGCATATGTGCCAAAAGACCGCGACGGCGAGGCTATGATGATGAAGACGACCATCAT
This sequence comes from uncultured Eubacterium sp., assembly GCA_964526765.1. Lineage (GTDB taxonomy): Bacteria > Bacillota > Clostridia > Lachnospirales > Lachnospiraceae > Eubacterium_I. The sequence goes on along the minus strand of CAZGMH010000129.1, from coordinate 2,333 downwards.
GCGAAATTTTGTCCTTCCCTCCATCGAGGAAGTGGCAGGAAAAGCGGGATATCTCAATTATTCCAGATTGAAAAAAATAGCGGAGGATCACCGGAAAGCATTCCATTTGAAATGTACCGGAACGAATCAGAATGTAAATGGTCTTTCCGGTGGAAATAAACAGAAAGTAAATCTTGGTCGGTGGCTGGGTAAAAAATTAAGCGTCCTTATCGTTGACTGCCCGACCAGAGGGGTGGATGTGGGCGTTAAGGCATATATCTATGATTGCCTGCGGAATGCAAAAAAAGAAGGAATCGGAACAATCATGATTACGGACGAGCTGACAGAAGCTATCGGTATGGCGGACAATATTATCGTTATGAAAAGCGGTGAAATAAAAAAGACGATTGGACGCAGCTCGGGATTTAACGAAGAAGAAATTATCGAGGTGATGGTATGAAAAAACAGAGTAAAGTTCAATTATTGGATATTGTGCCCGTGTTTATACTGATTGGCATTTTTATTGTGTTTATAATCGCTTCCGGCGGTTCTACAGTATCTGCATATAATATTAAACTGATTTTCACAAATGCTGTGCCGGTTATTATCTGCAGTCTGGGATGTATTTTCGTTATCGCACTGGGCGGAACCGATATTTCCATTGGCGCGGTGGCGGCTCTCTCCGCCAGTATGGCAGCGCTGATATCTTTAAAATCTGCCGGTTGGGTGGCGATTCCGGTGGGACTGGTTATTTCCACCGGGATTGGTTTTATCATCGGCATGATTGTGACAAGATTGCATGTTGGTTCTTTTATCTGTACGCTGGCTGTCCTTATTGCGGGGCGAGGACTTTTGAATTTTTTCCTGCAGCAGCAATCTATTGCGGCTCCAAAGAATGTCAGATTTGCATCTTCTTTCGGGTTTACTACCACGGTTTTAATCGTGCTGGTTATTGTTGTGTGGTATGTGTTTGAGTATACAAAATTTGGTTTCTATTGTAAATGTATCGGTGAAAATGAGCAAACTGTGCATTCTGTAGGTATCAATGTCAGGAGAATCCGGGTGATTTGTTTTATGATTTCCGGGTTTATGGCAGGTCTTGTAGGATTTATTCAAATCTGCCGTACCGGTGGTTCCAGTTCTTCCCTGTGCAACCTGCTGGAGATGAAAGTGCAGATGGCAATCTTCCTTGGCGGCATTTTGACGACCGGCGGTTTTTCCGCGAAAATTTATAAATTGATTGTGGGTTCTTTCACCATTGTTATCATAGAGAATGGATTGACTATCTGCGGTGTCTCCTCCGCATTGTCTGAGGCAATTGAAGGAATTGTCCTTGTGGGAATTCTCATTACCACAATATATTGCAGCAAAGCGGCAGTGAATAAGGATTTGAGGATGGCTGCGCTGGCCGATCAGGAAAGTGTGGCGGATGCCGCAAATTAGAAAATTTTTCGAAAATAGAAAGTGGGGCATATCAATTTCTGATAGCTCCATTTTTTTCTGCTTTCATCAGAAAATTACTTTATCATATTCCCATGAAACAAAAACCCTGCGGGCAAACAATATTTGTCAATAACAATGTTTTGACGTATTGGCATTCCTGTGGTATTCTAAGATACAAATGGTATAGGATTAGGTAATCTATGAAAATAAAGCCTGAAAAATGCGAGCGCAAAGGACGAGGGTGAAACATATGAAAGTAGGAGTTATTACGGCAAGTGATAAAGGCTATGCGGGTGAGAGGGAAGACTTAAGCGGCAGAAAAATTGTATCGATTATGACAGAAAACGGATATGAAGTTGTAAAATCGGTGATTCTTCCGGACGACAGACAAATGCTTGCAGACGAAATGCTTGACATGTGCGATGCCGGCATTCATCTCATTTTGACTACAGGCGGGACCGGGTTTTCCAAACGGGATGTGACGCCGGAAGCGACGAAAATGGTGATTGAACGGGAAGCGCCCGGAATACCGATGGCAATTTTGAATTATTCCCTGGCAATTACCGGGAGGGCTATGCTGTCCCGGGCTGCCGCGGGAATCCGTGGGGAAACATTGATTGTAAATCTTCCGGGCAGCCCAAAGGCTGTGGAGGAAGCTTTGACATATATCCTGCCATCCTTAAAACATGGATTGGATATATTACTTGGAAATGACAGCGATTGCGCACGGAAATAAAAAAGATGAGGACGGAGGGGTTTTGCCATGAAATTAATTCGTACGGAGGATGCCGTTGGGCACGTGATCTGCCATGATATTACGCAGATTATCAGAGGCGTGACAAAGGACGCGGTATTCCGGAAAGGACATATTGTGACCGAGGAGGATATTCCGGTACTTCTTTCTGTGGGAA
>CAZGMH010000128.1:4139-6109 GCA_964526765.1 uncultured Eubacterium sp. | reverse complement strand
ATAGGAGCGAGGAGGAGTAAAATGTTCGGCGAGGGAGCAACAATAACAGATTTTTTGCAGACAATTCAGATTCCCGGAATCGAATCTGCTGTGGAGGGAATTCACTATCTGTCATCCTGCGAACCGAAAGTAATTGAGGTAACAGATGAAACGAAGATTGTGAAAACAGCCTGTCGCGCCTGCATTGCAAACTGCGGCGTGCTGGCGCATGTAAAAAACGGCCGCGTAGTGAAATTGGAGGGAAATCCTGTCGATCCGATGAGCCAGGGGCGCTTGTGCGCAAAAGGGCTTTCAGGCATACAGGCGCTTTATCATCCAAACAGAAATAAGTATCCGCTGCAGAGAGTAGGCGAGCGGGGCGGCGGCAGATGGAGACGGATTACCTGGGACGATGCTTTGACAAAGGTGGCAAAAAAAGCGATGGAAATTCGCGAGAAATATGGTGCAGAGTATTTGTTCTGTACAACAGGCGGCGGCGGCAATCCGGAAATTTGGAGTATTGCCCGTTTTTGTAATGTATTTGGGACGCCGAACTGGTATGAGCCGGGATGCGCGCAGTGCTATCTGCCCCGTGTGCTGGCGTGTACTATGATGTATGGCGGAGCGGATTCCAGTATCGCGGATTCCAATGCACTGGAATTATATGATTATGAAAATGCACAGATTAAATGTCTGGTGCTGTGGGGAGCGGGACCGGCATATTCTGCTCCGGCGAGCGGCGGACGTATGGTAAACGAGCTGCGTGCAAAGGGCGTGAAGACGATTTGTATCGATCCGCGGTTTACACCGGATGCCTCAAAGGCGGATATCTGGCTGCCAATCCGTCCGGGTACTGACGTTGCCCTGCAGATGGCATGGATTCGCTATATTCTGGATCGCCGGGAATATGATGAGGATTTTGTGAAGCGCTGGACAAATCTTCCGTATCTCGTGGATGTGGAAACGCGCTTTTTTGAGAGAGCGGCAAAAGGGGAGAACGGAGAGCCGGATACTTTTATGGTATGGGATGAAAAAACAAATTCCATGCAGCCCCTTCCCTATCCGTATGATGAAAATCTTGAGCCCGCTTTGTGGGGAACCTGGGAAGTGAATGGGAAAGTATATAAGACAGGCATGCAGCTTTTGTTTGAACGGTGCGAGGAGTTTACACTTGAGAAAGCGGCGGAGCTTTGCTGGCTGGAAAAAGACCGCATCGAGGCGGCAATCCGCATGTATCTGGATAATTCTCCCAGCGGTATCTGCCTGGGAGTGGCTACAGACCAGACGCCGAACTCCGTACAGGCTGCTATGGCTGCGGATACGATTGATTTCCTGCTGGGCAATGTGGAGCGGCCGGGTGCGCTGATGCAGCGGTTCCGCACCAGCGGGGTGCTGAAGGTGCCAAACTATCCGGTACCTGTCGCCCTGAAATGCCTGCCGCCGGAGCAGTATGAAAAACGTCTCGGCGGAAGGGAGCATAAAGGGCTTGCCATTTGGTATGCAGGTCATCCGGGCAGCATTTTGAATGCGATTATCACAGGGAAGCCATATCAGCCGCGGATGTGGATTGACCGTTCCGGCAATAAGCTGGGCGTAGTTGCCGAGTCCGGACGCTGGGCGCAGGCAATCGAGAAGCTGGATTTTATTGTTCATATGTATATGTACCCGACATCCTTTTCCGCTTATGCGGATATTCTGCTCCCGACGCAGGAATGGCTGGAGACGGACATGATTGTTGAAACCTGCAATACGTTGGTGGCAAGACAGCAGGTTGTACATCTGTGGGAGACAGAGGACGAGACAATGATCTGGTCAAGGCTGGCGAAAAAATGCGCAGAGCTTGGACATGAGATGTGTCAGAAAGCGTTTGACGCGGAATTTATGGGCGACGATCTTCCATACTGGAATTCGATGGATGAGTTTTTTGACCATCTGACCCCTGCAGTTGGAATGACCTGGCAGGAAATGAAGAAAAAAGCTCCGTTTGAATA
>CAZGMH010000128.1:0-4039 GCA_964526765.1 uncultured Eubacterium sp. | reverse complement strand
TCCGGGATGATGAGACGGCGAAGGAATATCCGCTTGTTATGACAAATGGCAGGGTGCCTTTCTACCATCATTCCACGCTGCGCAATGCGGCCTCCGTGCGGGAATTATATCCGGTTCCGGAAATCTGGATTTACCCGGATACCGCGAAAAAATACGGCATTATGCCGGGAGACTGGGTATGGGTAGAGTCAAAGCGCGGCAAGATTCGGGCAAAGGCGCTTGTTACAAAGGGAATTAATCCGGGTACCGTATGTATGGAACGTTTCTGGCATCCGGAGACATTAAATACAAAGACGCATGGATGGCAGGAGACGAATGTAAATGTGCTGTCAAAGTCTACGGCGCCGTTTAATGATGTAGTTGGAACTCATACACTTCGTGCATATCAGGTACGGATTTCAAAGGCGGACGGTGCGCCGGAAGGCATCTGGACGAAGCCGGAAGATTTCAAATCCTGGCTGCCGATCGGACATGCGTAAGGGGGTGTTGGTATGAAACAGTATGCAATTGTAGTAGAAGTAGACCGCTGTATCGGATGCAAGGGCGGATGTCAGGTTGCCTGCAAGACGGAGAATGAGGTTGCCCTGGGAAGAGCCAGAAGCACCTTATATAACATGGGGCCGACCGGTACCTATCCGGATCTTCAGATGTATTTCCTGCCGGTAATGTGCCAGCAGTGTGAGGAGCCGAGCTGCGCTGAAGTGTGTCCGACGGGGGCATGTTATAAAGATGAGGAGGATGGCGTTATCTATATCGATCAGTCTATTTGTATTGGCTGTCAGAGCTGTAAGCGTGCATGTCCTTTTCATGCAAACAATTTTAATAAAGAGCTTCGTGTCATGGATAAATGTACGATTTGCGTACAATTGAGAGAAAAAGGCGAGACGCCGGCATGTGTGAAAAACTGCACAGGCCGTGCGCTGCACTATGGCGATATCAATGATCCGAACAGTGAAGTGGGCAAACTGATTGCGGAAAATGAAGGGCATGTTTATACGCTGAAAGACGATAACGGAAATCAACCGGCGGGGCGTTTTATCCTGAAAAAGAATGAGTGGATTGATATGCTGCCCTTTGAGTTTGAGGAAGCTTTGAAAAATGGTATTTATGAGGAGCCGGAAAGTGAACTGGCCCATAGAATCTATGAGGATCAGTTGGAAAAATCCGGTCTGAAAAAGCTGGTAGAAGAAAAGGAAACGGAGGTACAGTAAAATGGCAAAGAAAGAAGAAATCAAAAATCTGCTGAAGGCCAGAGCAAATTTGTATCGTTTCCTGGGCAGCCTTTACATTATGGAGGTCGATGAGGATGCATTGGCTGACATGAAAAAAATGCAGTTTCCGAATAACCTCCCCGAATCCAATCTGTCGGAAGCGTATAAAATGATATCCGAATATATTGCGGCATGTACCAATGATGATTTGGATGACCTGGCGGCGGATTACGCAAAGACTTTTCTTGCCGCAGGAGAGGCAAGCGGGCAGGCGGCATTTCCATACGAATCTGTCTATGTGAGCAAAAAGCATGAAATCGGCGGCAGGACAGAACAGGAGACGCTTGCGTTATATGCGCTTCATGGATGGGAGCCGGGTAAAAACATGTATCGCACGATGAACGATCACATTGGCCTGGAATTAGAATTTATGGCAGTTCTCTGTGAAGAACAGTTGTTAGCCTGCAATACAAACAATTCTGACCGGGCGGCTATGTCCCTGGGAGAGCAGAAGGAATTTCTGGAGACGCACCTGAGGTGGGCAGGAGCTTTTTGTATGGATGTGAATAAATTTGCCCGGACCGCATTTTATCAGGGGATTGCAAAACTGACTTCTGAATTTCTGGCGCAGGAGAAAGAGCTGCTCGCAATGGGAGGTGCAATATGGGATATCGCGTAAATTATGAGACAATGAATGGTATTCTGGACCGGCTAAAAGAAAATTATCATGTTTATGCACCGGCCTGGGTTCAGAGAAAAAAGAAAGTTCGTTACAGGGAAATTTCCCGGATTGAGGATATTGTATTAGACAGGCAGTCTGATTTTTCGCCAAAGGAAATTTACTATCCGATTTCCCAGACGATGTTTTATTTTACCGACACGGATGTAAGGGACAGCGAATTTACGGATGAAAAAGAAGTCCTTATCTTTGCGAGGGCCTGTGATATCAACGGTATTGCCCGCCTGGACCATATTTTTCTTGAGAACGGAGGGCATGGAGATTTGTTCTACAAACGCCTTCGGGAGCGGGTAAAATTTGTCTTGCTGGAATGCACGGAAAGCTTTGAAAACTGCTTCTGTGTGTCTGTGGGAAGCAGCAAGGCGGAAAATTACAGCGCCGCCGTTCGCATCGGGGCGGATGAGGTGTTGGCTGAAGTGAAGGATGACAGTCTGGCGGATTACTTTGCGGGAAATGAAAAAGTAGATTATACCCCCGAATTTGTGACGGAAAACAGGAAAAAAATCCGGATTCCCCGGATTCCGGAACGCAGTATGTTAAAAACCATCAGCGGCCTGGAATACTGGAATCAGTTTGACGAACGCTGTATTGGGTGCGGCGGATGCAACACGGTCTGCGGTACATGCAGTTGTTTTGATACGATTGACGTTATCTATAAGGAGGGCAGCCGTGAGGGCGAGCGCAGAAGGGCATGGTCTTCCTGTATGCTGGAAAATTTCACCGAGACCGCAGGGGGCGGAAGGGCGAGAAAAACTCCGGGCGCCAATATGAGGTTTAAAGTATTCCATAAATTTTATGATTACAATGTCCGCTTTGGCGGCGACGGGCATATGTGTGTCGGATGCGGACGCTGCGATATAAGATGTCCAAAGCAGATTTCATTTTTTGATGCCGTTGACGGGCTGAGCGATGAGATTGATAAGATAAACGCGGGAAAGGAGGATGCATAGAATGGAAAATATTATGAGACCACAGCCGCATAAGATACTGCATGTTTTAAGGCAGACGGCAGCGGAATTTACAATTCGTGTGGCATGTGACAAAGACCCCGGTTACGGGCAGTTTTTCCAGCTCTCTCTTCCTAAAATCGGCGAGGCTCCGATTTCCGTCTGCGGAAAAGGCCCCGGTTATGTGGAGTTTACCATCCGTAAAGTGGGACGGCTGACAGGCGGCGTATTTGACCTGAAAGCGGGCGATATGCTTTTCATGCGCGGGCCGTATGGAAATGCTTTTCCGGTTGAACAGTTTGAAAATAAAGACCTGGTCGTTATCTGCGGCGGTACGGGAATGTCCCCCGTAAAAACAACGCTGACGCATTTTTATGACCATCCGGAAATATGTAAGTCGGTATATCTGATTGCCGGATTTAAAGATATTAATTGTGTCCTGTTTAATGAAGAACGGGCAAAATTTGCGGAAAAATTTCACTGTACTTACTGTCTTGACAATTCGGAAGCGCCGGGCTTTCATAAAGGAATGGTAACGCAATACATTCCCCAGGTTCCGTTCGATACCTTTGAGGACTACAATGTGGTGATTGTCGGACCGCCTCCAATGATGCGCTTTTCGGCTTTGGAATGTATGAAAAACGGTGTGCCGGCGGAAAAAATCTGGGTTTCTTTCGAGCGAAAGATGTCCTGCGCGGTCGGCAAATGCGGACATTGCAAGATTAATGAGACATATGTCTGTCTGGAAGGTCCGGTATTTAATTATACAAAGGCAAAAGAGTTATTTGATTAGAACTGGCTGATGTTACAGCTAAAATGGGCAGAAAAGTGAAAACCTGCTGCGGTGGAGAGCTGCAGCAGGTTTTTGGGTTTCATAGGATTCGGGTGTCGAAAGCCTATATTTCATTTTGTATACGGTAATTTGCACAATAAGTTTTCCGTATTCAAGCAAAGGTATTCGGCGTTCCAACACAAACACGTTGATTTTTTGGTTTCATTAGGAAATTGTTTTGCAATATTCCTATGAAACCTGTTCAGTAGATTTTTACTTTAAAAGAATATCATTCTGGTTTATAATGAAGAAAAGCAGCGCCGATTTTTGCTGTGCATTTGCACAGAATCTTCCTTGCAAAAATCGTGCG
>CAZGMH010000127.1:3554-6191 GCA_964526765.1 uncultured Eubacterium sp. | reverse complement strand
ATCACTCTGGCCGAGGCAACACTGGAAGACCTGGGAACAAATGCTACTATCGAGATCGCCTACAGCGCGACCGTTGATCAGGATGCTGTTGTGGGCGGCACAGGCAACATCAACACCGCAACGCTGACCTATCATGGTTATACCACTGCGCAGGTTTCCGCTGCTGTTTACACCTATCAGATCGGCGGCGAAGATGCTGACGGAAATCAGATCTTCAAAAAGGTTGATGGAACTACACAGGAAGTTCTTGCAGATGTTGAGTTTGTTTTGAGCAAGACCGTGGACGAAACTCCCAATTACGCAGTTCTGACCGAGGTGACAGATAGCAATACAAATACAGTCACCGGTTACAAGCTGAGCGGATGGACAACAACTGAGTCCGAAGCGACTGCCATCAAGACCAATGCCGAGGGCGGTATCCTGGTGCAGGGTCTGGATGCAGATACCTATACACTCACCGAGACAAAAACGCTTGAGGGATACAATCTGCTGACCTACACGATTACTGTCACAATTAATGATGACGGGACAGTGACTTACCTGAAAAATGATGGTACACAGACTAATCCGGGCGGCACAATCACTGTAGAAAACAACACCGGAACCGAGCTTCCGTCTACCGGCGGCATCGGCGCCACCATCTTCTATGTGGTTGGCTCCATCCTCGTCCTTGGCGCGGCTATTCTGCTGATCACCAGAAGACGCATGAACGGCTCACAGGCATAAGCCGGAAGATATTGCAGGAAACGACAAGAGCCGTTTCCGGAAACATAAAAAATATTCCTGTCCCGGGGCGTAACGCCCCGGCGGCAGGGAAATCATGACGGCAGAGAGAAATTCATGAACGGAAGAAATAGCACAGAGCAAGGCTCGTGAAATTCTCCGTGCCGTTATCCGGGAAGATATGAAACGTTCTATGTTTTCTTGTGAGACATAACGCACAAAATAATGGAAAATAAAAGAAAGACATAACAGCAGGGAGAAATTCATGAAAAAACGAAATTTGTCCACGCTTATACTGATTATCGTGTTCCTTGCAGGCCTTGCCGTGCTGCTGTACCCCACCGTTTCCAACTGGTGGAACAGCCGGGTGCAGAGCAGGGCTATCGTGGACTATGACGCCGTTGTAGCGGATATGTCCGGGGAGGACTATGACGCCGAGTTCGCAAAGGCAGACGCCTATAATGAGGCGTTAAGGGCGATATCCTCCCCTCTCATCAATTACGATCAGGCGGAGGGCTATGAGGACGTCCTGAACGTGGCGGGAAACGGAATTATGGGATATATCGAAATTCCAAGGATCAACGTAAAACTGCCCATCTACCACGGCACGTCGGACGCAGTCCTGAACGTGGCTGTGGGGCATCTGGAGGGGACTTCCCTCCCGGTGGGAGGCGAGGGGACCCATTGTGTGTTAAGCGCGCACCGCGGCCTGCCCAGCGCAAAGCTTTTCACCAACCTGGATAAGCTGGCGGAGGGCGATACTTTCACAATTACCGTTCTTGACCGCCTGCTGACCTACGAGGTGGACCAGATCCGCATCGTGCTGCCGGAGGAAGTCAGTGAACTGGATGCGGTAGATGGGGAAGATTATGTGACGCTTTTGACCTGTACCCCCTACGGCATCAACACCCATCGGCTTCTGGTGCGTGGACACCGGATCGACAATGCTGAGGACGCCGTGATCCGCAGCGAGGCTTACGAGCTGGATTCCACCGTGCTGGCGCCTGTTGTGGCAGCTCCGCTGCTCATCATCCTGCTGGTCATCCTGCTGGTAAAATATCGGAAACCGAAGCAAAAAGACCGCCGGGAATACCGCGGCAAACGAGAGGAGAATGAAAACCATGAGTAAAACAATCAGAATAATGGGAGGATTCCTGCTGACGCTGGCGCTGCTCCTCTCCATGAGCGCGGCCGCCTTTGCCTATACGCCGCTGGATACCGGGAGAACCGGATCCATCACTGTGTCCCCCACGGACGGAAATTCGATTGGAACGGAGCTTACCGTCTACCGGGTGGCGGACGCGGCGGTGGATGATGCTGACCAGAAATATGTGCTGACGGAGGATTTTGCCGCAAGCGGGGCCGACCTGACAAATCTGGATGACGCCGGGGAACTTGCTGGGACTCTCTCCGCCTATGTGGCAGACATGGATCTTGCCGGGATCACGAAAACCGTGGAAACAGACGGTTCTGTGACCTTTGATGATCTGCCCTTGGGCCTTTACCTGGTCATCCAGACCGTTGCCCGGCCGGGTACGGTCAAAGTCAACCCCTTCCTGGTCAGCGTGCCCATGCTGGAAAATGAAAGCTGGGTCTATGACGTGGACGCCAGTCCCAAGGCGGAAACCTATGAACTGACCGATGTGACCGTAAAAAAAGTCTGGAACGACGGAGGGAGTACCTCCGGACGGCCGGATTTTATCACAGTGGATCTGTATCAGGATTCCGTCCTGATCGATACGGTCAGGCTGGATGCTGACGGCGGTTGGACGTACACCTGGACGGATCTGGATAAGAGCGACGGGTATTCCGTCTCTGAGGAGACCGTGAGCGGCTACACTGCCAAATACAGCCAAAGCGGTTATACATTTACCATTACCAACACGGGCGATACTGCGGCAGCGCCGCCTGCAG